>NZ_JBHSQK010000032.1:0-135165 GCF_042658055.1 Pseudonocardia lutea | reverse complement strand
CGGCGGCGGCCCGGTCGAGCCGCGCGTCGACCACCCGGGCGGCGTCGGCCGACCCGACGGCGAGCGTCCCGGGCCCCTCCCCGAGACCGGCCCCGAGCAGACACCCGACGACGAGGGCGGCCGCGGCCGCCATCGGGAGCCGGCGCGCACGGCGGGACTCGTCGGCGCGCCGCGGCGCCGGGGCGGCGGGCACCGCCTCGGAGGCCTCCGCCGCCTCGGCGACGGGCTGCTCCTCCTCCGCCGACGGCGGGCCCGTGTCCTGGTCGTCGTCCCCGCCGCGCCAGCCCAGCAACAGGTCCACGACCGGATCGGAGCCGTAGCACTCGCGGATCCGGTCGTCGGACAGCGCGTACCGGCCCAGCGCGTCGAGCAGGGCGTCGTCGGAGAGGATGGCGCAGAGATCGACGGGATCGGGGGCACGCGGGCAGCAGCCACCTGCCGCCGGTTCCTCGTCGAGGGGCCGGCGGCCGGCGGGGGTGCCGTCGCCGTCAGGGGTCATCGTGCGGCTCAGCCCGCTTCCGGCCGGAGCTGCCAGCCCGTGCCACCGGCGAGCATGCGACGCAGTGCCTGCAGGGCCCGGTGCTGGTTCAGCCGCACCGACTCCGGTTTGAGGGCGAGGTGGTCCGCGGTCTCACGCACCGAGAGCCCCCACACCACCCGCAGCAGGAGGATCTCCCGCGCCCGGCCGGGCAGCCGTCGCAGCAGCCGGTCGACCTCGAGGGCGGCGGCACGGTCGAGGGCGTGCAGCTCCGGCTGGTCCCGGCGCTCGGGTCCCCCGCCCGGCTCCGGGGGCTCGGCCACGGCGCGCTCGTGGGTGCGCACCGCGGCGGTGCACGCGCTCGCGATCCGGTGGCTGGCCACGGTGTGCACGAACGCGAGGAAGGGTCGGCCGCGGTCCCGGTAGGAGGGCAACGCCCGCAGGAGGGCGATGCAGACCTCCTGCGTGACGTCCTCCGCCGACACCGCCGACCCGTGCAGCCGGTTCTCGCAGTAGCGCAGCACGAGCGGCCGCACCAGCTCGAGCAGCTCCGTCAGCGCCCGCTCGTCCCCCCGGCGGGCGGGCGCGACCAACTCGTCGATCCGGGCCCCGGTTCCCCCGGCCCGGTCCGGTTCCGCCGCGGGCGGATCCTCCGCGGCCAGGACGCTTCTCCGCTCCTGGTACATCCCCACACCTCGGGCGCGTCCCCCGCCGGTGTCCCGGCTCGGGCGACCCGGGACCCCGCGACTCGTCGTCGGCGGGTGGCCGGCGGCGCGCAGCTCTCGACGTTGTACCCCGGAATACGCCTGCGCCCCGGCGGATTCGCGGCTCCCGAATGGAGTGCGCAGAGGCTCGCACAGCGCCGTCACGATCCACAAGGCCATTTCTGAGCACGTCTCAGCAAGCCGGTGACGATGCGGTGACCGAAGCTCACTTTCGGCAACCAACCGCGCCGTGAACTGCGGGAACAATGATCGAAAGCCCACTTGGGCCCACGTACGTAATTCAGGAACCACCGTTCGGAGCAAGGGACGGAACGGGTCGACGGGGCGTGGCCGACCGAAACGCTGTGTTGCTTCGGAATCGGTCGTCACCCGCAGCGGGTGAGAAAAGGCTCGACCAGCGCGAGGAACGCCTTCTCCTCGGCGTGCACCAGATGCCCCGTCCCGGGCAGCACGTGGTGCTCCGCCCCGAGCCGCTCGGCCATCGCGGCCATCTGGCCCGGCGGGGCGACGGACTCCTCGGCCTCGATCAGCAGCGCGGGGCAGGCGACGGCGTCGAGGTCGGCCCAGCGGTCCTCACGGGTCCAGCCCGCGGCGATCTCCAGCGCGTCGGGAATCCGGGTGAGCAGGTGCAGCCCGTCGGCCCGTTCCTCCACGCACTCGGCCATGTAGTCGCCGATCTCCGGCCTCGGGTACCCGAAGGCCTCCCGCACCGCCTCTCGGCAGACGAAGGGCTGCGGCACCGCGGAGAACCAGGCCGCCATGTCCGCCAGGGGCCGCCCCGCCAGGCCCGTGAGGTCCACCGCCATGGCCTCGACCACCAGCCCGCGCACGAGGTCCGGCCGGCGCGCGGCGAGTGCCAGCGCGTGCAGCCCGCCCATCGAGTGCCCGATCACCACCGCCGGCCCGGAGCCGGCCTGCTCGAGGAGGTCGGCGGCGTCCGCAGCCATCCGGTCCGTGGTCCACGGGCCGGCGGCCCGGGAGCGGCCGTGGCCGCGCGCGTCGAGCCCGAGGACGCGGCCGTGCCCGGTGAGCCGGCGGGCCACCGACCACCAGGTCGTGGCCCGGCCCATCAGCCCGTGCAACAGCAGGACGGGCGGGCCCACGCCGCCGAACTCGACGACCGCGAGGAAGGTCCCGTCGGACGTCCGCACCGATCGCCGCCCCTCCATCACGGGTGAGGCTAACGTGGGGCACATGGCCGTCGTGAAGATCAACGCAATCCACGTGCCCGAGGGTGCGGGCCCCGAGCTCGAGAAGCGGTTCGCGCACCGCAAGCACGCCGTCGACGGGCAGCCGGGCTTCCTCGGCTTCCAGCTGCTCCGCCCGGTCGCCGGGGACACCCGGTACTTCGTCGTCACCACGTGGGAGACCGAGGAGGACTTCCAGAAGTGGCGCCAGGGCCCGGCCGTCGAGGCGCACTCCGGGCAGCACGACCCGAACGCGGGCCCGAAGCCCGTCGCGAGCGGCGCGGACCTGCTGGAGTTCGAGGTCGTGGAGCTCTGATCCGCGCTTGACGACCGTCGACCCCGCGCTCGCCGAGGCCGCCGAGCTGCTGCGCGGGGCCGGAGCGCTCCTCGTGTGCGCCGGCGCCGGGATGGGCGTCGACTCCGGCCTGCCGGACTTCCGCGGCACCGAGGGTTTCTGGCGGGCCTACCCGCCCTACGAGGCCCTCGGGCTGCGGTTCGAGGAGATCGCCGACCCCGTCCACTTCGCCGACGACCCCGCCCTGGCCTGGGGTTTCTACGGGCACCGGCTCGCGCTCTACCGCGCGACGGTGCCGCACGAGGGGTTCGCCGTCCTGCGCCGGTGGGCGGAGCGCCGTCCCACGCGGGTGTTCACCTCGAACGTCGACGGGCAGTTCCAGGTGGCCGGGTTCGACGAGGCCCAGGTGGCCGAGGTCCACGGCTCGATCCACCACCTGCAGTGCCTGCGCGCGTGCGGGCAGCCGGTGTGGTCCGCGGCGGGGGTCGAGGTCGACGTGGACCCCGGGTCGATGCGGGCCCGCGAGCCGTTGCCCTCCTGCCCGCGCTGCGGTGGGCCGGCCCGGCCCAACATCCTGATGTTCGGCGACTGGTCCTGGGACCCCGCCCACTGCGGCCCCCGGGTCGAGGCGCTGCAGGGCTGGGTCCGGGGGCACCGCGGCGACCTCGCCGTCGTCGAGATCGGGGCGGGCACCGCGGTCCCGACCGTCCGGCGGCAGGCCGAGCTGGCCGGCGCCGCGACCGGGCGGCTCGTCCGGATCAACGTCCGGGAGCCGCAGGTCCGGCACGGCCGTGGCGTCGGCGTTCCCGCCCCGGCCGCGGCGACCCTGCGCGCCCTCGACGCCCTGCTGTAGTCGCCCATCTCGGATGCACGAACGGCGCTCTCGCTCACATCCGGTGAGCGAGAGCGCCGTCCGTCCAGACCGCTAGAGCTCGTCCTTCAGCCGTTCCCACTCCTCGTCGGTGAACAGCCGCGAGCGGATCAGGAACCGGACGCCCTCCGGCGCCTCGACCGAGAACCCGCTCCCGCGCCCCTTCACCACGTCGACGGTGAGATGGGTGTGCTTCCAGTACTCGTACTGCGAGGCCGACATCCAGAACCCGATCGGCTTCTCCAGGCCCTCGACGGTCAGGTCGCCCAGGTGGACGTCCTGCCCGCCGACCTTGAAGTCGCCGTCCGGGTAGCACATCGGGGCGCTCCCGTCGCAGCACCCGCCGGACTGGTGGAACATCAACGGCCCGTGCAGGTCGGTGAGCCTCACCAGCAGCTCCGCCGCCGCCGGCGTCAGCGCCACCCGCTCGGACCCCGAGCCCGGGACCTCGGCCGCCGGTGCCTCGGCCCGCTCGACGGCCGAGTCGCCCATCAGAAGAAGCCCTGGGCGTTCTGCGAGTAGCTGACCAGCATGTTCTTGGTCTGCTGGTAGTGGTCGAGCATCATCTTGTGGTTCTCGCGACCGATGCCGGACTGCTTGTAGCCGCCGAAGGCCGCGTGCGCCGGGTAGGCGTGGTAGTTGTTCACCCACACCCGGCCCGCCTGGATGTCGCGGCCCGCGCGGTAGGCGGTGTTGCCGTCCCGGGACCAGACCGCACCGCCCAGGCCGTACAGGGTGTCGTTGGCGATCGAGATGGCCTCGTCGTAGTCGCCGAACCGGGCGACCGAGACGACCGGGCCGAAGATCTCCTCCTGGAAGATCCGCATCGAGTTGGTGCCCTCGAACACCGTCGGCTGGATGTAGTAGCCGCCGGCCAGCTCCCCGCCGAGGTCGGCCTTCTCACCACCGGTGAGGACCTTCGCGCCCTCCTGCCGGCCGATGTCGATGTAGCTGAGGATCTTCTCGAACTGGTCGTTCGACGCCTGCGCGCCGATCATCGTCTCGGTGTCGAGCGGGTGCCCCTGCTTGATCTGCTCGGTGCGCTTGACCGCCTGCTGCAGGAAGTCGTCGTAGATCCCGCCCTGGATCAGCGCGCGGGACGGGCAGGTGCAGACCTCGCCCTGGTTGAGGGCGAACATCGCGAAGCCCTCGAGGGCCTTGTCGTAGAACGCGTCGTTGGCGGCCGCGACGTCGTCGAAGAAGATGTTGGGGCTCTTGCCGCCCAGCTCCAGGGTGACCGGGATCAGGTTCTCCGACGCGTACTGCATGATCAGGCGACCGGTGGTCGTCTCGCCGGTGAAGGCGATCTTGCGGATCCGGTTCGACGACGCGAGCGGCTTGCCGGCCTCGACGCCGAAGCCGTTGACGACGTTCACGACACCGGCCGGGAGCAGGTCGGCGACCGTCTCCAGCAGGACGTGGATCGAGGCCGGGGTCTGCTCGGCGGGCTTGAGGACGACCGCGTTGCCGGCGGCGAGGGCGGGCGCGAGCTTCCAGATCGCCATCAGGATCGGGAAGTTCCACGGGATGATCTGCCCGACCACGCCGAGCGGCTCGTGGAAGTGGTAGGCGATCGTGTTCTCGTCGATCTCCGAGATGCCGCCCTCCTGGGCGCGCACCGCGCCGGCGAAGTAGCGGAGGTGGTCGATCGCGAGCGGGATGTCGGCGGCCAGGGTCTCGCGGCAGGCCTTGCCGTTCTCCCACGACTCGGCGATGGCGATCTTCTCGAGGTTCGCCTCGATGCGGTCGGCCATCTTGTTGAGGATGTTGGCGCGCTCGGCGACGGAGGTCTTCCCCCACGCCGGGGCGGCGGCGTGCGCCGCGTCCAGGGCCTTCTCGACGTCCTCCGCCGTGCCGCGGGCGACCTCGGTGAACGTCTGGCCGGTGATCGGCGTCGGGTTCTCGAAATACCGACCCTTCGCAGGGGCCACGTACTCGCCGCCGATGAAATGGTCGTACCGCGGCTCGAAGCTGACGACGCTGTCCGCGTCACCGGGGTTGGCGTACTTGGCCATGTCCGTCCTTCCGTCTTCCCTGACATCGGGGCCTCGCTCGGTGAGGCCGGACAGTAGGAGTGGGAAGGTTGCAGCGGCGTTGCACGCAGATGCGGACCTCTCCGACCGGACAGTCCGAAAGGACGGAGTCAGATCAGGGTTGGCTGTCCTCGTACCTCGGAGGGTGATCGAGAGCGACGACGCCGTCGGCGGAGGGCCGACACGACCGAACCGGTCCCCGATCCGGTGTCCGACTCGTGGCGCCGCTCGCACGCGGCCCGGGTCGCCCCGACCACGGATCCTGCACGACTTCGAGCACGGCGAGGTCGCCGACGTCCGGGCCGGTCATCCGCTGCCGAGGTGCTGCCGCTGCTCCGGGAGACCCTCCGCAGGTCGCGACGAGGCGATGCACATGATGATCGTCACGGACGCACACCTGCCTCGGTGCCGCGCATCTGTCCTGGCGCGCACACCCCGCCCCGCCGTCGCACACCCGCCCCGGTGCCGCACACCCGGTACATCCCGGTCGCACCCCTTCACCCCGACGCCGCACACCCCTTGGATCCCAGCCTCCGCCCCGACGCTGCACACCCGCCCGCGCCGCACACCCGGTACATCCCGGTCGCACACCCGCCCTGACGCCACACACCCCTTGGATCCCGGTCGCACCTTCGACGCCGCACACCCGTCCGGGCGCGGCACACCCGGTAGATCCCGGTCGCACACCTGCCCCGACGCCACACACCCCTTGGATCCCGGTCGCACACCCGACAGCTCCGCCGCACACCCCGTCGACCGGGTGTGCCGCGCCCGAGGCGATGTGCCGGCTCGAAGGGAACGCCAAGGCCGCGGCGGACGGTCGCGGCGGTCGCGATGCCCGCCCGGGGCACCCTTCGCGAGGCGGTCCTGGAGAGCAGCAGGTGCAGTCCCCGCGCCGGTTCACCGCGCTCCGCCGGCGCGCCGATCCCGTCTAGCTCGCACATCCGTCGAGGCGTCGTACAGGCCGTCGACAGGGTGTGCGACGGACCTCGGCGTTGTGCGGCCTTGCCTTGCCCCAGCCGGTGTGCGACACCCTGACGAATGTGCCGGCTCACGACGCCGCCATCCCGGAACCGGAGCGCGAGCCCCGCAGCCCCGCAGCCCCGCAGCCCCGCAGCCCCGCAGCCCCGCAGCCCCGCAGCCCCGCAGCCCCGCAGGACAGCGTTACCGCCCCTCGACACGATCGGTGAGTGATTTGTCCTATTCATCCTCCTGCTTTCCGCTGATCGGGGTAGCGCGGCCCTCCCGAACGGACCAAGAACAACGGGATTCAGGTCACGGCCTGTAACGGGGCCACTGGGGCGGTCGAAAGCCGAGTGACAGGCCGCTGCCCGGATCCCGCCGGCGCGGCGCTCCCCCCTGTCGGGAAAGGTTCGCCGTGCCACGCCCCCGTGCGACGGTCCGGCCCGCGCCGTCGTGGCTGCTGGTCGGTTCGCTCCTCGCCGCCTTCCTCGTCGTGCTCGTCGTCTGCGGCCTGACCGCCGGCAAGATCGGCAACGACGCTGTCGGGGCCCACGAGGCGGTCTCGTCGGAGCAGGTGCCCGAGGACGTCCTTTCGGGCGGCCCGATCATCGACGGTCAGCACGACCCTGTCCGGTCGACGAGGATCCCGAACGGGACCGTCGTCCTGACCTTCGACGACGGGCCCGATCCCACGTGGACGCCGCAGGTCCTCTCGATCCTGCGCAAGCACAACGTGCCCGGCAGCTTCTTCGTGGTCGGCTCGATGGCCAGCCGTTATCCGGAGCTGGTCCGCGAGATCCACGAGCAGGGCTCGGAGCTGGGCGTCCACTCGTTCTCGCACCCCGACCTCGGCACGTCGGCGGGCTGGCGGGTCGAGCGGGAGATGGCCGAGGCGCAGCTCGTGATCCAGGGCGCGACCGGCGAGTCGACCTACCTCATGCGGCCCCCGTACTCCTCCAGCGCGGGGGCCCTCGACGACATCGACTACGAGACCGTCAAGCGGGTCGGAGCCATGGGCTACCTGACCGTGCTGACGGACGTCGACGGCGAGGACTGGAAGCGGCCCGGGGTCGACCAGATCGTCCGCAACGCCACGCCGAAGGACGGCACCGGCGGCACGATCCTGTTGCACGACTCCGGCGGTGACCGCACCCAGACCATCGCGGCGCTGGACAAGCTGATCCCGCAGCTGCAGGCGGCCGGCTACACCTTCAAGACCGTCGAACAGGCGATGAACCTGCCGCCCGCCCCGGCCGCGAGCACCACGGACGTCCTGCTCGGGAAGCTCCTGCTCGGGGTCATCGGCGCGGCCTGGTGGGTCTCCGACGCCGCCCGGTGGCTCCTGGCCGGGGTCGCGACCCTGGTCGTCCTGCGACTCGTCCTGATGATCGTGGCCGCGCGCCGGCACGACAGACGACGGCGCGACCCGGACTGGGCCTGGGGGCCGACGTACACGCAGCCCGTCTCGGTGATCGTCCCGGCGTACAACGAGTCGAGGAACATCGAGGCGACCGTGCGGTCGATCCTCGCCAACGACCATCCGCTCGAGGTCATCGTCGTCGACGACGGCTCGACCGACGGCACGGCCGAGCTCGTCGAGTCGCTGAACCTGCCGCGGGTGCGGGTGATCCGCCAGCTCAACGCGGGCAAGCCGGCCGCCCTCAACACCGGCACCGCGAACGCGCGGTACGAGGTCGTCGTGATGATGGACGGCGACACGGTCTTCGAGCCGGACACCGTGCGGCACCTCGCGCAGCCCTTCGCCGATCCGCGGGTGGGTGCGGTCGCGGGCAACGTCAAGGTCGCCAACACCGACACCCTGATCGGCCGGTTGCAGCACGTCGAGTACGTGGTCGGGTTCGGCATCGACCGGCGGGTGCAGGACACGACGTCGTCGATCACCACGATCCCGGGCGCCGCGGGCGCCTTCCGCAAGGAGGCGCTGCGCGAGGTCGGCGGGCTGTCCGACGACACCCTCGCCGAGGACACCGACCTCACCATCGCCCTCGGCCGGGCGGGCTGGAAGGTCGTGTTCGAGGACCGCGCCCTGGCCTGGACCGAGGCGCCCGCCACCGCGGGCCAGCTCTGGCGCCAGCGGTACCGGTGGAGCTACGGGACCATGCAGGCCATCTGGAAGCACCGCCGGGCGGTGCGCGAGCCCGGCTCCTTCGGCTGGCTCGGCCTCGCCCACGTGCTGCTGTTCCAGATCATGCTGCCGCTCTCCGCGCCGCTGGTCGACGTCTTCCTGCTCTACGGGCTGCTGTTCGAGGATCCGGCTACCACCCTGCTGCTCTGGGGCCTGATGATGGGGCTGCAGGTCGCGGGCGGCATCTACGCGTTCCACGTCGACGGCGAGCCCAAGGGCGCGCTGTGGGTCCTGCCGGTGCAGCAGTTCGTCTACCGGCAGCTGATGTACGTGGTGCTCGTGCAGTCCGCGGTGAGTGCGGTGAGCGGCGTCCGGGTGCGCTGGCAGAAGCTCAAGCGCACCGGGGCGGTCGACGCGCTGCTCTCGCCGCAGGCCTCGCCGGCGCCGGTCCCGCCCGCGGGCGCGGCCGGGCGGCACCCGTCGTTCCCGAGCATGCCCTCCGTGCCGCGCCCCGCGCCGACGGCCGTCGCGCCCGTTCCGGCACCCCGGTCCGCCGGGGACCCGGGCGACGAGAACGGGTCACCGCTCCCCGCCCCCGTCGCGCGACCGCGGGGCCGGGAGCGGTGGCTCGACTCGCTGCGCGGGCTCGCGCTGGTCCGCGTGGTCGTCTACCACGCGCTGGGGCTGGGCTGGCTGTCGATCGTCTTCCCGTCGATGGGCGTGATGTTCGCGCTGGGCGGGTCGCTGATGGTGCAGTCCATGCGCAGGACGCCGGCGATCGACGTCCTCGGGCAGCGGATCCGCCGCCTCCTGCCGCCACTCTGGCTGATGGCCGTGATCTTCGTGCCGATCATGGTGTGGCAGGGCTGGGCCGCCGAGGGCGCCGACGCGGACGGCCCCGGCAACGGCATCCCGTGGAGCGACCTGGTCTGGTGGGTCTTCCCGCTCATGGACCCGCCGGGCAGCGAGTGGGGCTTCGACACCGTCGAGGTGCTCTGGTACCTGCGGGCCTACCTGTGGTTCGTGCTGCTCACGCCGGTGATGCTCAAGGCCTTCCGGAAGAGCCCGGTGATCAGCGTGCTGGTCCCCCTGGCCCTGGTGATCGTCGACGGTCTGCTCGGCTCGCCGCTGTCCGACGCCAGGGGGCTCGGCGCCGGCCTGCTCGACTTCGTGACCTTCGGCGCCTGCTGGATGCTCGGCTTCGCGCACCGCGAGGGCATGATCCGCAAGCTGCCGCTGCCGGCCCTGCTCGGGCTCGCCGCGGCCGGGATCGCGGCCGGGATGTTCTGGGCGGTCGGGCACCCGTCGGAGGAGGCCGGGCTCGACCTCAACGAGATCCCCATGGCGCAGGCGCTGGTCTCCGCCGGGTTCGTGCTGCTCGTGCTGCGGATCAACCCGAGCATGGGCTGGGTCGACAAGGTGCCCGGGCTCGGCCGGCTGATCTCCGTGGTCAACGCGCGGGCGATCACGATCTACCTGCTGAACAACCCGGCCATCGACGTGGCCGCCTGGGCGAACGACCGGCTCGGCCTGCCCGACTCGGGCGGGATGCTCGTGCTGAGCTCGGTGGTGCTCATCGTGATCGGCATGGCCTGCTTCGGCTGGATCGAGGACCTCGCCGCCCGCAGGCCGCTGCAGATCCTCCCGGGCGGGAAGCGCGCCGCCGCGGCGAAGCGGAGGAAGGACGGGCAGGCCACGCGCCAGGGCCCGGTCCTGCGGCCGCGGACGCTCGCCGAGGCCACCGCCCGGCGGATCGCCGAGATGCCCGCGACGGAGGTGCTGCCGGCGGTGCCGCGGCAGGAGGCGCGCGTACCGGGCGGCTCCGCCCGGCCGCTCCCGGCGGACCAGGGGGCGACGCGGGTGGGTACCGTCCCCGGCCCTCGCCCCCGCGCCCCGCAGGACTGGACCGGCGCGCAGGAGTGGCCTGCGAGCCCGCAGGAGTGGTCGGGCCGGCCGGACCGGGCGATCCGACCGGACCCGGTGGGAGGCCCGCAGGAACCACCTCAGGGCCGCCGGAGCGGTCTCCAGCCCCGTTCCCAGGCGCAGGAGTGGCCCCCGCCGCAACGCCGCGGCTGAACCCCGCGAGTCGGGAGTTCCGGCAGCGCGAGTCGGGAGTTCCGGCAGCGCGGGTCGCGAACTCCGGCAGCGCGAGTCACGAGTTCTGCAGCACCTGGCCGGCGAAGCGGAGCGCCCCGGCACGCTCGACGCGTTCGGCGGCGGGGCCGGCTCAGCGGGCCGGGGAGCCCGGGGTCTCGTCGAGGTGGTCGGGGATGCCGTCGTCGTCGGCGTCGGGCAGGCGGGGATCGCCCTGCCCCGCGCGGACCGCCTCCAGCTGGGCCGCGAGCGCGAAGCCGGCCAGCAGCGCGATGCCGCTGACGTTCGCCCAGAGCAGCAGGACCATGATCGCCGTCAGCGGACCGTAGGTCTCGTCGAAGTTCGCCCCGAGGACGACGTACCCCGCCAGCAGCGCAGAGCCGGCCAACCAGGCCAGGACGGTGACCGTGCCGCCCACCACGAGCCAGCTCAGGCCCGGCTGCCGGCGTCGCGGGGCGAAGCGCAGCAGCGTGGTGACCGCCACGACCAGCGCGGCCAGGCCGGCGGGCCAGCGCAGCACGTCCCAGACCTCCTCGGCCACGTCGCCCCAGTGGTAGATCTGCTCCATCGCCTCGCCGAAGGGTTCGCCGGCCACGATGAGCAGCAGGCCGACGGCCATCGCCACTCCGGCCGTCGCGGTGAGCAGGGCCGCGCGGCCGTACTTCCGCAGGACGGGACGGTCGCGCTCGGTGCCGTAGATCCGGTTGGCGCCGCGCTCCAACTGGGCGAACGCCGAGGTCGCGGCGGCGAAGGCGGTGAGCAGCGCCAGGACGACGACGACCTCGCCGCGCTCCTCGCCCTCGCCCTCCACCGCCTGCCCGACGAGCTGGTCGCTGGTGCCGGGCGAGAGGGCCACGACCGTCCGGGCCACGACCTCCGAGAAGGACTCCGCGCCGAGCGCGGTCGCCAGGCCCGCGCCGGCGATCACGAGCGGTACCGCGGCCAGCGCGAGCTGCAGGGCGAAGGCGCGGGCGTGGGAGAAGCCGTCGCCGTAGCGGAAGCGTACGAACCCGCTGACCAGCAGGTGACGCAGCCCGTAACGGCGGACGGTGTGCCAGGCGTCGTCGGCGGAGAGCAGCTCGCCGGACATCAGCTCGGTCTCGGGGACGGCGCGGACCGAGCTCATCCCGCCACCGTAACCACGGCGGGCGGACGGCGCGGACCGCAGCGCGACTCGCGGAGAGCCACCGCCCGACTCCCGAAGGCGAGAACGGTGACGGCCCGCCTCCCCGGAGGGAAGCGGGCCGTCGTCGGGCGATGCCTGGTCCTACTCCTCGCCACCACCGGCGGCGATGTCGACCGGCGGGGCGTCCGGGACGCCGGCGGCCGGGCGGGGCTCACCGCGGAAGGTGAAGACCGCCTTGTCGTCGTGCGCCGGGTTGCCCTCGGCCACCGAGTCGTCGATGCCCTCGACGTCGACGATCACGATCTGCCCGGGCTCGACCTCCCCGAACAGGATCTTCTCGGACAGCTGGTCCTCGATCTCCCGCTGGATGGTCCGGCGCAGCGGCCGGGCGCCCAGCACCGGGTCGAACCCGCGGCGGGCCAGCAGGCCCTTGGCGGCGTCCGTGAGCTCGATGGCCATGTCCTTGTTGGCCAGGGCCTTCTCCACCCGCGTGATCATCAGGTCGACCATCGAGATGATCTGCGGCTGGGTGAGCTGGTGGAAGACGATGATGTCGTCGATGCGGTTGAGGAACTCCGGGCGGAAGTGCTTCTTCAGCTCGTCGTTGACCTTCGTCTTCATCCGCTCGTAGTTCGACTGCTCGTCGTTGCTCTGCGCGAAACCGAGCCCGACGGCCTTCGAGATGTCCTGGGTGCCCAGGTTCGAGGTGAAGATCAGCACCGTGTTCTTGAAGTCGACGGTGCGACCCTGGCCGTCCGTGAGGCGGCCGTCCTCGAGGACCTGCAGGAGCGTGTTGTAGATCTCCTGGTGGGCCTTCTCGATCTCGTCGAACAGCACGACCGAGAACGGCTTGCGGCGCACCTTCTCGGTGAGCTGGCCGCCCTCCTCGTAGCCCACGTACCCGGGAGGGGCACCGAAGAGCCGCGAGGCGGTGTAGCGGTCGTGGAACTCGCCCATGTCGATCTGGATGAGCGCGTCGTCCTCGCCGAACAGGAAGTTCGCGAGCGCCTTGGACAGCTCGGTCTTACCGACACCGGACGGGCCGGCGAAGATGAACGAGCCGGACGGGCGCTTCGGGTCCTTCAGGCCGGCACGCGTGCGGCGGATCGCCTGCGCGACCGACTTGACGGCCTCCTCCTGCCCGATGATCCGCTTGTGGAGCTCGTCCTCCATCTTGAGCAGCCGGGAGGTCTCCTCCTCGGTCAGCTTGAAGACGGGGATGCCGGTCCAGTTCGCGAGGACCTCGGCGATCTGCTCGTCGTCGACCTCGGCCACGACGTCCAGGTCACCGGACTTCCACTGCTTCTCGCGCTCCGACTTCTGCGCGAGCAGCTGCTTCTCGGAGTCCCGCAGGTGCGCGGCGCGCTCGAAGTCCTGCGCGTCGATCGCGGACTCCTTGTCCCGGCGGACGTTCGCGATCTTCTCGTCGAACTCCCGCAGGTCCGGCGGCGCGGTCATGCGCTTGATGCGCATCCGCGCGCCCGCCTCGTCGATCAGGTCGATCGCCTTGTCCGGCAGGTAGCGGTCCGAGATGTAGCGGTCCGCCAGGGTGGCCGCGGCGACGAGCGCCGGGTCGGTGATGGTGACCCGGTGGTGCGCCTCGTAGCGGTCCCGGAGGCCCTTGAGGATCTCGATGGTGTGCGTGACGCTCGGCTCGCCCACCTGGATCGGCTGGAAGCGGCGCTCCAGCGCGGGGTCCTTCTCGACGTACTTGCGGTACTCGTCGAGCGTGGTGGCGCCGATGGTCTGCAGCTCGCCGCGGGCCAGCATCGGCTTCAGGATGCTCGCGGCGTCGATCGCGCCCTCGGCGGCACCCGCACCCACCAGGGTGTGGATCTCGTCGATGAACAGGATGATGTCGCCGCGGGTGCGGATCTCCTTGAGCACCTTCTTCAGGCGCTCCTCGAAGTCACCGCGGTAGCGGGAGCCGGCCACCAGGGAGCCCAGGTCCAGCGTGTAGAGCTGCTTGTCCTTGAGCGTCTCGGGGACCTCGCCCTTGACGATGCCCTGGGCCAGGCCCTCGACGACGGCGGTCTTGCCGACGCCGGGCTCGCCGATGAGGACGGGGTTGTTCTTGGTCCTCCGGGAGAGGACCTGCATGACCCGCTCGATCTCCTTCTCCCGGCCGATGACCGGGTCCAGCTTGCCCTCGCGGGCCTGCTGGGTGAGGTTGCGACCGAACTGGTCGAGCACGAGGGAGGAGGACGGGGTGCCCTCGCCGCGGCCGGTCGAGGCCTCGGCGGGCTCCTTGCCCTGGTAGCCGCTCAGCAGCTGCAGGACCTGCTGGCGGACACGGTTGAGGTCGGCACCCAGCTTGACGAGCACCTGGGCCGCGACGCCCTCGCCCTCGCGGATCAGGCCGAGCAGGATGTGCTCGGTGCCGATGTAGTTGTGGCCGAGCTGCAGCGCCTCGCGGAGCGACAGCTCCAGCACCTTCTTCGCCCGCGGCGTGAACGGGATGTGGCCCGACGGCGCCTGCTGGCCCTGGCCGATGATCTCCTCGACCTGCTGGCGGACGCCCTCCAGGGCGATCCCGAGCGACTCGAGCGCCTTCGCGGCGACACCCTCACCCTCGTGGATCAGGCCAAGGAGGATGTGCTCGGTGCCGATGTAGTTGTGGTTGAGCATCCTGGCCTCTTCCTGCGCCAGGACGACAACACGCCTTGCTCGGTCGGTGAACCTCTCGAACATTCGCACTCCTTGCCTGCTGCGCCCACACGTGCGACGCGTCCAGCATCCCTGTGACACTGCGCCGCGGACGCCCCATACCACTGTATCGGTCGCCGACCGGTCGGCGCCTCCGCCGCGGCCCCACGTAACGCGCACGGTACGTGCCGATACCGACACAACGGCGTCAGCAGGGCGTCCATTCCCGGTCGGCCGCCGTTCAGCCCTGCGCGAACGGCCAGGGCGTCAGCGACCTGCGGAGATCGACTCCGCCGGGGCCTGCGCGGCCTGCGCGGCCTCCTCCAGCCGCGCCTGCTCCTGCTTGTAGACCCGGAAGCCCTCCTCGTCCCGGCCGCGCCGCCAGTAGCCGGAGACGGACAGGGCGTCCCGGTCGACGCCGCGCTCGCGCACCAGGTGCCGGCGGACCTCGCGGACCTCGGCCGCCTCGCCGTGCACGAACGCGTGCACCCGCCCGGCCGGGAACTCCAGCTCCCGGACCGCCGCGACCAGCGCGCCCGCACCGCCGTCCGGCGCCCCGACCCGGTGCAGCCAGCGCAGCCGCAGGTCGCCGGCGCAGGTCAGGTCCTGGTGGTCGGCCTCGTCGTCCACCTGGACGATCGCGTGCACCGGCACCCCCGCGGGGATCCGCTCGAGCGCGGCGCCGATCGCGGGCAGCGCCGCCTCGTCGCCGACGAGCAGGTGCCAGTCCGCCTCCGGGTCCGGCGCGTAGGCCCCGCCCGGGCCGAGCAGCCGCAGCCGGTCGCCCGGGCGCGCGGCGGCGGCCCAGGGGCCGGCGAGGCCGCTGTCGCCGTGGTGCACGAAGTCGATGGTCAGCTCGCGTGCGACCGGGTCGAACGCGCGCACGGTGTAGGTCCGCAGCCGCGGCCACTCCTCGCGCGGGTGGTCGCGCCGGACGGCGTCCATGTCGAGCGGCTCGGCGTAGTCCACGCCCGGCACCGGGAAGAGGATCTTCACGTAGCGGTCGGTGAAGGGGGTGTCGGGGAACGACGCGAGCTCGGGCCCGGCGGCGACGACCCGCACCATGTGCGGGCCGATCCGCTCGGTGCGCGCGACCTCGAGGGTGGTCAGGCGGCGTGCCACGGGTGTACCTCCGAAGATCGGTCCTCCCGCCCCACGCTACGCCCGGACGATGGTGAGGCAGCCCTCACTTCCGGACAGCAGGAGGGCCGGCCGGGACGCACCCGGCCGGCCCTCGTGCGTGCCCGCTCAGTTCTCCTGGTGGTACGCCTCGAGCACCTCGGCCGGGATCCGGCCGCGGTCGGAGACCTTCATCCCGCGCTTGCGGGCCCAGTCCCGGATGGCCTGGTTCTGCTCGCGGTCGATCGACGGCCGCCGGTTGGCCCCGCCGGACGGCGACCCGCCACCGCCGCGGCGCCGTCCGGAGGCCCGCCGGGCCGCACCCACGTAGGACGCCAGCGCGTCCCGCAGTCTGTTCGCGTTCGCCGTCGACAGGTCGATCTCGTAGCTCTTCCCGTCGATACCGAACTCGACGGTCTCGTCGGCCCTGTCGCCGTCGAGGTCGTCGATCAGCTTGATCTCGCGGATCTGCGCCACCGCCGCAGCCTCCTGGGTTCGAATGGTTCGGTGCTGAATGGACGGCCGCGCCGTCGACGAAATATAACGCAATTCCCGAAGGCATGTCGAGCAGGGTCGATCCACACCGGAATCTCTCAGGTATTCCGGCGGCCGGGCGCGGCGGCTCAGGCCTCCGGCCGCACCAGCGGGAAGAGGATCGTCTCCCGGATTCCCACGCCGGTCAGCGTCATGAGCAGCCGGTCGATGCCCATTCCCATGCCGCCGGTCGGGGGCATTCCGTACTCCATGGCCCTCAGGAAGTCCTCGTCGAGCTGCATGGCCTCGGGGTCGCCCTTGGCCGCGAGCAGCGACTGGGCGTGCAGCCGGGCCCGCTGCTCCACCGGGTCCACGAGCTCGGAGTAGGCCGTGGCCAGCTCGTGGCCGAACACGACGAGGTCCCAGGCCTCGGCCAGCCGCGGGTCGTCGCGGTGCTGCCGGGTCAGCGGGCGGACCTCGACCGGGTAGTCGCGCACGAACGTCGGTTCCTGCAGCGTGTGCTCGACCAGCTTCTCGAACAGCTCGAGCACGATTTCGCCGGCGCCCCACGAATCCTGCAGCGCCACGTCGTGCGTCGCCGCGATCTTCCGCAGTTCCTCGGCCGACGTGTCCGGCGTCACGGATTCCCCGACGGCCGCCGCGACGGAATCGTGCAGCGTGACCGAGCGCCACTCGCCGCCGAGATCGTGTTCCGACCCGTCCGCGTGACGCACGACGGTGGAACCGAACACGGCGCGTACACATTGCTGGATCAGATCGCGGGTGAGAACGGCCATGTCGTCGTACGTGGCATAGGCCTGGTACGCCTCGAGCATCGCGAACTCGGGTGAATGGGTGGAGTCGATGCCCTCGTTGCGGAAGACCCGGTTGAGCTCGAAAACGCGCTCGATCCCGCCGACCACCGCCCGCTTGAGGAACAGCTCGGGGGCGATCCGCAGATACAGATCGGTGTCGATGGCGTTGGCGTGGGTGACGAAGGGGCGCGCGGTGGCCCCGCCGTGCAGCAGCTGGAGCATCGGCGTCTCGACCTCGACGAAGTCGCGGACCTCGAACTCCCGGCGCAGCGTGCGCAGCACCGTCGAGCGCGCCCGGACCATCTCCCGCGCCTGCGGTCGCATGATCAGGTCGACGTACCGCTGCCGGACGCGGGTCTCCTCCGACAGGTCGCTGTGGGCGTTGGGCAGCGGGCGGACGGACTTGGCCGCCATCGCCCACGAGTCCGCCAGCACCGACAGCTCGCCGCGCCGGGAGGTGATGACCTGGCCCGTGACGGACACGTGGTCGCCCAGGTCGACCTGCGCCTTCCAGCGGGCCAGCTCCTCCGGCCCCACCTTGGCCAGGCTCAGCATGGCCTGCAGCTCGGTGCCGTCGCCCTCGACGAGGGTGGCGAAGCAGAGCTTGCCGGTGTTGCGCAGGAACAGCACCCGCCCGGCGACGGTCACGACCTCGCCCGTCTCCGTGTCCGGCGGGAGGTCGGGGTGGGCCTCCCGCACGGCGCGCAGCGTGTGAGTGCGCGGCACGAGCACGGGGTACGGGTCGATGCCGGCTTCCAGCATGTCCGCGCGCTTCTTCGCGCGGACCTGCATCTGCTCGGGCAGGTCGTCGGCGGGGGTGCGCGGCTCGTCGGTCACGCCGGGTAAGGCTAGACGGCGGTACCGCGGGACGTCCGCGCGGTATCGGCCCCGGGTGCCGGTCCTACCTGGCGGCGCGGCCCGTGACCGCCGCCGCGTCCTTCACGCCGCCGCCCGCACCCGCGCCCCGGACGTTGCGCTCGTAGGTGAGCCGCAGGCCCTCCAGGGTGAGGTCCGGCGCGTACTCGGTGATCGTGTCCGAGATCCCCTGCATGAGCGGTGCGAGGCCGCCGGTGCCGAGCACCGTGACCGGGCCCGCGGCGGGGCCGAGCTCGCTGACGATCCGCCGCACCAGGCCGTCGACCTGGCCGGCGAAGCCGTAGAGCACGCCGGACTGCAGGCACTCCACGGTGTTCTTGCCGATCACCGAGCGGGGCGGCACCAGCTCGACGGTGCGCAGGGCGGCCGCGCGGTGGGCGAGGGCGTCCATCGAGATCTCGATGCCGGGGGCGAGCGCGCCGCCGAGGAACTCGCCCTTCGCCGACACGACGTCGATGTTCGTGGACGTGCCGAAGTCGACGACGACGCAGGCGGTCGCGTGCCGGTGGTGCGCCGCGAGCGTGTTCACCACCCGGTCCGCACCGACCTCGCGCGGGTTGTCGACCAGCAGCGGCACGCCCGTCCGCACCCCGGGCCCGACGACCACCGTGGGCATGCGCGCCGCCCGCCGCTCCAGCATCAGGCGCAGCTCGCGCAGCAGCGCCGGCACCGTGGACAGCGCGGCCACGCCGGCGACCCGCGGCGCGTACTCGCCGAGCATCGCGCCGACCGCGACCTCGAGCTCGTCGGCCGTGATCCGCGGGTCGGTGCGCATGCGCCAGTCCCGGACGAGGTGCTCGCCCTCGTACACACCCAGGGCGATCTGGGTGTTGCCGATGTCGACGCAGAGGAGCATCACCGCGAACCGGACAGCAGTCCTGACCCCTCGGGGGCGTGCGCGGGGTCCGAACCCAGCTCGACGATCCTGTTCTCGCCGTCGACGAACACGACCTTCGGCGAGTAGGTGAGCAGCTCGGCCTCGTCGAGCTGGCCGTAGGCGATCAGGATGACGAGGTCGCCGGGGTGCACGAGGTGCGCGGCGGCGCCGTTGATCCCGATGACGCCGCTGCCCCGCTCGCCGGGGATCACGTACGTCTCCAGCCGGGACCCGTTGGTGATGTCGACGATCGCGACCTGCTCGCCCTCGAGCAGGTCCGCGGCCTCCATCAGGTCGCGGTCGACGGTCACGGAGCCGACGTAGTGCAGGTCGGCCTGGGTCACCGTGGCGCGGTGGATCTTCGAGGTCATCATGGTGCGCAGCACGGGGAGCTCCCTGGGGCTGTCCGATGGGTCAAGGGTCGGTTCCGCGGCGTTCCGGGTGGATGCACCGCAAGGCGGAGGCGCGTCCTCATAGCGGGCGTATTCGGACGTGCCGACGACGAAAGTGGGGCGGCGCGGGTCGATCGGTGGCCCATCGGACAGCCCCTAAAGCTGGACGGGGAGGTTGTCGATGAGGCGGGTGGTGCCGAGCCGGGCGGCGACCAGCAGCCGGGCCCGGCCGCCGGCGGCCGGCTCGCCGAGGGTGTCGGCGTCGCGCAGCTCCAGGTACTCGACCTGCAGGGCCGGCTCGGCGTCGAGGACCGCGCGGGCCCGCTCGAGCACGGCCGCGGGCCCGTAGGCCGACACGGCGGCGCCCTCGTGCAGCGCGCGGGAGAGGGTGACGGCGCGGGCGCGCTCGTCCCCGGACAGGTAGACGTTGCGCGAGGACAGGGCCAGCCCGTCGGGCTCGCGGACGGTCGGGACGCCGACGACCGAGAGCGGGAAGTCCAGGTCGCGCACCATCCTCTTCACCAGCACGAGCTGCTGGTAGTCCTTCTCGCCGAACAGTGCGACGTCCGGCCCGACGATGTGGAACAGCTTCGACACCACCGTCAGCACACCGTCGAAGTGCCCCGGCCTGCTCCGCCCCTCGAGGTCGCTCCCGAGGGCGCCGGCGACGATCCGGGTGTCCGAGCCCGGCGGGTACATGTGGTCGACCGACGGCGTGAACACGAGCTCGACGCCCTCCTCGCGGCACGCGTCGAGATCGCGCTCGAGCGGCCGCGGGTACTTCGCCAGGTCCTCGTTCGGGCCGAACTGCAGCGGGTTGACGAAGATGCTGACGACCGGGACGACGTTGCCCGGGACCGACCGCGCGTGCCGGATGAGCTCGCGATGGCCCTCGTGCAGCGCGCCCATGGTCGGCACGAGCACGACCTTGCGCCCGGCCGCCCGCAGCGCACGCGTGACGGGCGTCAGCCTGGCCGGGTCGTCGTGCACGGTCAGCCGGCCGCGGGCGTAGCCGTTGCGGGTGCGGGCTGGTGCGGTCACCGGTGCTCCTCAGTGTCGTCGAGGGCGGCGCGGACCTCGTCGGCCGCGTGGTCGGGCAGCAACCCGCCCTCCGCCGCGCGGTGCGCGGTGCGACGGGCCAGGGTGCGGTAGGTGTCGGCGAGTCCGGGATCCACCCGGTCCAGCTCGCGGAGGTGGGTGCGGACGGTGCCGGCGTCGCCCCGGGCGACCGGCCCGGTCAGCGCCCGGTCGCCGTGCCGCAGCGCGTTGTCCAGCGCGGCCGAGAGCAGGGGGCCGATGAGGCGCTCGGCGGACGGGGCGCCCGCCGCGGACCCGGCGAGGACGGCCCTGTCGAGGAGATCGGCGCAGTCCCGCACGAGCGTGACCAGGTGGTTCGCGCCGTGCGCGAGGGCGGCGTGGTACAGCGGCCGGGCCTGCTCGGGCACCCGGACCGGCTCGGCACCCAGCTCCAGGACGAGCGCCTCGCCCACGCTCCAGGCGGCCTCGTCGTCCGCCCGGGCGGTCACCGCCACACAGCAGCCGGTGAGCCGCTGGACGTCCTCGGGCCGGCCGGTGAAGGTCATGACCGGGTGCAGCGCGAGCGGCAGGACCCCGTGCTCGACGGCCGGCTCCAGCACCTCGACGCCGCGCGCGCCCGCGGTGTGGACCAGGATCTGGCCGGGGCGGAAGGCGCCGGCGGCGGCGAGGCCGCGGACCAGGCCGGGCAGCACGTCGTCCGGGACGGCGAGGAGGGCGAGGTCCGCGGCGCGGACGACCTCGTCGGGGGCGAGGAGCGGAGCGTCCGGCAGGAGGGTCCCGGCGCGGTGGACGGAGGCCCGGGAGACGCCGGAGGTCGCGACGACCCGGTGCCCCACCGCGTCCAACGCGGCACCCAGAACGGCCCCGACACGGCCGGCGGAGACCACTCCGACGGCCAGCCGGGCGGGCCGGCCAGCACTCATCACGCGCTCCTGCAGTCGTTCCAGTCCACCAGGGGTACCGGACGGTGTGGTCGACATCGATCGGCGACGACGGCACGAGGGTAGGCGGGCGCGGACCGTCCCGGGGAGACCGCGTGACGGGCTTCACCGGGCCGGGCGGCTCACACGCCGCTCACGCGTACGTCGTCCCGGGGTGCTCGGCCGGCCCGAACGGCGCGCCACAACCGGATCGTCGTCCCACACCCGCGATGGCCCGGCGGCACACCCGGAAGGCGCGTCGCACACCCGGTCGACGACGTGTGCCGCGCCTTTCCGGGTGTGCCGACGACCGCGTTCCGGAGCACGGGGAACGGTCGTGGGTGACGGTGGCTGTCGAGCGGACCCGACCGGCCCCCGGGGGCGAGCAGGGTTCGGAGTGTCCTCGACCGGGTGGCGACGGACCCTCGCGACGAGCGCCGCCCGGCCGGCTCGCACATCCGGATGGACTTTCCACATCCGGTCGACGGCATGTGGCACGAACCTCCGAGGTGTGCGGGCGAGCCACAACGGGTGTGCGGGGGCGAGGGCGGTCGTCGGTGTCGTGCGCCCGCTGACGGTGCTTCGGGGGCCGCGGAGGCGGCTGCCGGCGGCGTGCGCCCGCCTCTCGGTGGCTCCACGGGCGCGAGGCGGCTTCCGTGGCGCCGCTCTCGGTGCTCGGCGGGAACGAGTCGAAGCGTTCGCTCCGGCGCGGGCTGCGAGGGGCGTCCGGCTGCTGCTGCCCTTCCGATCCTCAGCGCGGGCGCGGCGGGCCCCAGCCCGGCGGGGGGCCGGGGGGCGGCTGCTGCCCCCGCGGGGGCAGGCCCGGGGCGCCGTAGGTGGGTGGGGGCTGGCCGGGCCCCTGGGGCGGCGGACCGTGGCCCGGCGCGGCGACGCCGTGGGAGGGCGGGCCGTAGGGCTGCGGGGCGGGGGCCCAGCCGGGCGCGGGGGCGGGCGGCGGGGTCCAGCCCGGCGGGTGCTGGTCACCCCAGGCCGCGGTGAGGGCGTCCGGCATGCCGAGCGCCCGGGCCCGGGCCTTGGCCAGGGCGCGCAGCCGCTCGTGCTCCAGCTCCGCGGCGCTCTCCCGCACCGACCCGCGGGCGATCCGGGCCCGCATGAAGGCCAGCTCGGTGACCGCCGTCTGGTAGTCGGCGACCGCGCGGGCGGCATGCGGGCCCGACCGCCGCCGGACGGCCCGGCGCCAGCCCCGCCGCTTCGCCAGGTTGCCGAGCAGCGGGACCTCGCTCCACGCGATCCAGCCCGCCTGCGCGAACGAGGGCAGCTGCTCCGCGACCGTGCGGGCCTCGCGCCGCCGCTGCCAGATCACCACGACGGCGAGCCCCAGGAACAGCGGCACCATCACCACGACGTAGACCTGCACGAACCCCGTGCCGCCGAGGACCGAGGCGGCGCCGTTCCACATCGCGTGCAGCAGCACCGCGACCAGGTAGCCGGCCAGCACCGCGAGCACCCGGACCGCGGGACTGCGGCTGGCCGCGGCGATACCCGCGCCGATGCCGGTCATCGCCGTGAACAGCGGGTGCGCGAAGGGCGAGAACACCCCGCGCAGCAGCAGCACGGCGAGCACGCCGCCGCTCTGCCCGGCCACCGCGTCCTCGGCGAAGGCCCGGCCGATGTAGAGGATGTTCTCGGTGAAGGCGAACCCCGCGGCGACCAGGCCCGCGTAGACGATCCCGTCGACGACGCCGTCGAACTCCTTGCGCCGCCAGATCAGCAGGCCGACGAGGAACAGCCCCTTGAGCGCCTCCTCGACGAAGGGGGCGATGACGACCGAGCCCAGGACGTCGCCGCTCCCGCGGCCGAGCAGGGCGTCGACCGCCAGGGCCGCGCTCGAGTTGATGATCAGCGCGGACAGCGCCGCGAAGCACGCGCCCCAGAGGAAGGCGACCAGCAGCATCCGCGGCGGCTCGGGCTCCCAGCGGTCGATCCACAGGAAGGTCGCGACCACCGGGCCGACCGGCAGCAGCGCGCACAGCGCGCCGACCAGCACCCCGCCCGGCCCGACGGAGTTGCCGACCAGGCCCAGCACCACGAGCCCGCAGACGCCCAGCGCGACCAGGCCGACGACCGGCAGCAGCACGCCCTTGCGCCGCGCGGCGTGGGTGTGCCGCGTGGTCTGCTCCGCGGGCGGGTGTCCGGTGGGGACGGGGTAGGCCATGGCGGCGAGCCTACTTTCAGCGACCGACGGCCACCGGCCGTCGCGACCTACCGGGTGGCCGCACCGCCGCCGGGGCCGCCGTCGCGCCGCTGCTCGTCCGGGTCGTCCGGGGTGCGGCAGCAGCGCTCCAGCCAGAGCGCGCCGCCGACGAGCACGAGCGCGCACACCAGCCCGACGACCGCGGCGACGGTGTCCGAGGCCGCGGCGGTGACCGTCGAGGCCCGGGGCAGCACGTAGACCAGCAGCCCGGCCCACAGCCCGCCGACGAGCGCCCCGCCCACGGCCGACGCCTGCGCCACGAGCACCGCCCGCGCCGCGACCAGCGGCTCGACGGGCCTGCTGCCGGGACGACGCTCCACGCGCCCCTTGAGGATCCAGCCGGCGACGGCCTCCGCGATCCCGAGCACACCGAGCGTGGCCCCGGCGGGCGCGGGGAAGGAGGGCAGCGTGCCGTAGGTCAGGCTGACGATCAGGTGCGCCACGATCCCGGCGCCCAGGAAGGCGACGAGCAGGTCGCGGTGCCGGAGCGGCTTCACCGCAGGACCAGGTCCGGCCGCGGGCGCACGGTCTCCGCCTCGCCGGCGGGCAGCGCGGCGAGCAGGTCGGCGACGCGCCCGTGGCCCGGCAGGACCGCGTCGGGCTCGACGTCGAGCCACGGGATCAGCACCGTCGCCCGCTCCGGGGTGCCCGGGTGCGGGAGCAGCAGCTCGGGATCGTCGCTGGTCACCCCGTCGACCGTGACGACGTCGACGTCGAGCGTGCGTGGACCCCACCGGACCTCGCGGACGCGCTCGGCGGCCCTCTCCAGCTCCTGCCCGCGCCGCAGCCACCCCCAGTGGTCCACGGCCGGGTCGTCGACGACGAGGACGGCGTTGAGGAAGTCCGGCTGCTCGACCCCGCCCCACGGCGCGGTCTCGTACACCGGCGACGCCGCGACCACGGCGGTGCCGAACCCGGCGACGGCGCCGCGCAGGTACGCGAACCGGTCGCCCAGGTTCGACCCCAGGGACAGCACCGCGCGGCTCACGAGGCCTCCACCCGGGAGCGAGCGACACTCCCGCTCATCAGGTAGGAGCGACAGTGCCGGTCGCCGCTCGCCGGAACGGGAGTCACGCCGGGATCACCCGACCCCCGCCTCCGGTCCGCCGGGAGCGGCGGGCGACCACGGCGACGTCGGCGAAGTCCAGGGGGATGGGGGCGTTCGGCTTGTGCAGCGTGACCTCGACGGCCTGCACCCGGGCGTCCGTCATGACCGAGTCGGCGATCTCCGCGGACACCGTCTCGATGAGGTCCCGGGGCTCCCCCGCGACGATCGCCGCGGCGCGCTGGGCCAGCTCGCCGTAGTGCACCGTCCTCGTGAGGTCGTCCGTGGCGGCGGCCTCGCGCAGGTCCAGCCACAGCACGATGTCGACGACGAAGTCCTGCCCGTCGCGCTTCTCGTGGTCGAACACGCCGTGGTGCCCGCGCACGCGCAGGCCGCGCAGCTCGATGCGGTCCGTGTCCGGGGAGCCCTCGGGCGCGCTCATGCCGGCGGCTCCCCCAGCCACGGCCCGGTGCGGGCCCGCGAGGCGCCCAGGCGGTAGGCCGTACTGACGGCGACGGCGTCCATCGTGGACTCGACGTCGTGCACCCGGACGCCCCAGGCCCCGGCGTGCGCGGCCAGCGCGCTGATCGCGGCGGTGGCGCCGTCCCGCCCCGCGGGCGGACGCACCCGGCCCTCGGCGTCGGCCAGCAGCTGGCCGAGGAACCGCTTGCGCGAGGCCCCCACCAGCACCGGGAAGCCCAGCGCGACCAGCACGTCCAGCCTGCGCAGCAGGGCCCAGTTGTGCGCGGCCGTCTTGGCGAAGCCCAGCCCGGGGTCGAGGATCAGCCGGTCCGGGTCCACCCCGGCCATGACCGCCGCGTCGGCCCGGGCGACGAGCTCCTGCCGGACCTCGCCGATGACGTCCTCGTAGGACGCGAGCTCCTGCATCCGGTCGCTGTGCCCGCGCCAGTGCATGAGGATCCACGGCACCCGCAGCGAGGCGACGGCGGCGGCCATCCGGGGATCGGCCAGCCCGCCGGAGACGTCGTTGACGACCTCGGCGCCGGCCTCGACCGCCGCCTCGGCCACCTCGGCGCGAGTGGTGTCGACGCTGACCCGCACGCCCTCGGCGACCAGCTCGCGGATCACCGGGACCACGCGCTCGCGCTCGGTGGGCGCGTCCACCCGGCCGGCGCCCGGCCGCGTGGACTCGCCCCCGACGTCGACGAGGTCGGCCCCGGCCTCCCGCATGGCGACCCCGTGCGCGACCGCGTGCTCCCGGTCGACGTACCGGCCGCCGTCGGAGAACGAGTCCGGGGTGACGTTGAGGATGCCCATCACGACGCAGCGGCCGGGGTGCGGGACGCGCGCCTCCGCCGGGCCGGCCATCACGTGCCCCGGATCAGCGACAGCGCCTCCGCGCGCGAGGACGGGGAGGTCTGGAAGAGCCCCCGGACGGCGGAGGTGGTCGTGCGCGAGCCCGGCTTGCGGATGCCGCGCATCGCCATGCACAGGTGCTCGGCGTCGATCACGACGATCACGCCGCGCGGTTCCAGCTTGCGGACCAGCGCGTCGGCCACCTGCCCGGTCAGCCGCTCCTGCACCTGCGGGCGCTTCGCGTAGAGGTCGACCACGCGGGCGATCTTCGACAAGCCGGTGACCCGGCCCTCGACGGACGGGATGTAGCCGACGTGCGCGACCCCGTGGAAGGGGACGAGGTGGTGCTCGCAGGTGCTGTACAGCGGGATGTCCTTGACCAGTACGAGCTCGCCGTGGCCCTCGTCGAACGTCCGCTCGAGGACCGTCGCCGGGTCGACGTACAGCCCGGCGAAGATCTCCTCGTAGGCACGCGCGACGCGGCCGGGGGTGTCCCGCAGGCCCTCGCGGTCGGGGTCCTCCCCGAGCGCGATCAACAGCTCGCGGATCGCGGCCTCGGCGCGCGCGTGGTCGACGCCCGCCGCGGCCCTCCGCTCCGCCGTCGTGTAGGCCGGTGCCTCGCCGTCGGTGGTTCCGGTGCTCAGTTCCTGCTCCCTGCGTCGGGGCCCTGCGTGCCCGGCGCGTCCGGGCCCTCGGGGGCGGGGCGCGGCGCGGGCGGTTCCTGCCCGAGCTGCTGGGTCGGCTGCTCGGCGGAGGCCTGGTAGCCCTGCTCCCGACCGTAGCCCTGCTGCGCCTGGGCCGCCGGGTCGCCCTGGTGCGGCGCCCAGTTCGGCGGCGGCCAGGTCTGCCCGGCCGGGGTGGTCGCGGGCCGCCAGTCCGGCGGCGCGCCGTAGTTCGGCGCGACGGCGTACGGCGGCTGCGGGGCCGCGTGTCCGCCGGCCGGCTGCGGGCCCTGGCCGTGGCGGCCGTTGGCGGCACCGTTGGTCGGGGCACCGCCGCCCTGCACTCCGCCCTGGACCCCGCCCTGGACCCCGCCCTGGCCGTGTCCGACGCCGTTGCCCGGGGCGGACTCGGCCGGGAACCCGCCCGGGTAGCCGCCGCCGTTGGGGCCGGGGTTGGGCAGCGGGCCGGGGCCGCCGTTCGGGCCCGGCGTCGGGACGCCGTTGCCGCCGCCCGGGTACGACCCGACCGGGGCCGGCTCGCGCTCGGTCTCCGGCGGCCAGGTCTCGCCGCGCTCCCGGGCCAGCTCGGCCCGCGTCTTGATCGGCGGCTTGTCCGACGGGGTGCGCTCGCCGAAGTCGTTGAACGCGGTGATCCGCGGCCGCTTCTCGACGTCGCCGAAGATCCGCTCCAGGTCCCGGCGGGTGAGCGTCTCCTTGTCCAGGAGCTCGACGACCAGGTTGTCCAGGACGTCCCGGTAGGTGTTGAGGATCTCCCACGCCTCGGTGTGCGCCGCCTCGATGAGCTTGCGCACCTCCTCGTCGATCTCGTGGGCGACCTCCAGCGAGTAGTCCGCCTGGTTGCCCATCGAGCGGCCGAGGAACGGGTCGCCCTGCTCGCGGCCGTAGCGGACCGCGCCGAGCCGGGCGCTCATGCCGTACTCGGTCACCATCGCGCGGGCGATCTTCGTGGCCTGGTCGATGTCCGACGACGCGCCGGTGGTCGGCTCGTGGAACACGAGCTCCTCCGCCGACCGGCCGCCCATCGCGAACACCAGCCGCGCGATCATCTCGGAGCGGGTCATCAGGCCCTTGTCGTCCTCGGGAACGACGAGCGCGTGGCCGCCGGTGCGCCCGCGCGGCAGGATCGTGAGCTTGTAGACCGGCTCGAGGTCCGGCATCGCCCACGCGGCCAGCGCGTGCCCGCCCTCGTGGTAGGCGGTGATCTTCTTCTCCTGCTCGGAGATGATCTTGCCCTTGCGGCGCGGGCCGCCGACGACGCGGTCGACCGACTCCTCGAGCGCGGCGCCGTTGATCAGCGACCCGTTCTCGCGGGCGGTGAGCAGCGCGGCCTCGTTGATGACGTTGGCCAGGTCGGCGCCGGACATCCCGACGGTCCGCTTGGCCAGCCCGTCGAAGTCGACGTCCGTGGCGAACGGCTTGCCCTTGGCGTGCACCGCCAGGATCGCGCGGCGGCCGGCGAGGTCCGGCGCGCCGACCGGGATCTGCCGGTCGAAGCGGCCCGGGCGCAGCAGCGCCGGGTCGAGGATGTCCGGCCGGTTGGTGGCCGCGATCAGGATGATGCCGCCGCGGGCGTCGAACCCGTCCATCTCGACGAGGAGCTGGTTCAGCGTCTGCTCGCGCTCGTCGTGCCCGCCGCCGAGGCCGGCACCGCGCTGGCGGCCGACCGCGTCGATCTCGTCGACGAAGATGATGCACGGCGAGTTCTGCTTGGCCTGCTCGAACAGGTCCCGCACCCGGGACGCGCCGACGCCGACGAACATCTCGACGAAGTCCGAGCCGGAGATCGTGTAGAACGGCACGCCCGCCTCGCCCGCGACCGCGCGGGCCAGCAGCGTCTTACCGGTGCCGGGCGGGCCGTAGAGCAGCACGCCCTTGGGGATCTTCGCGCCGAGCGCCTGGTAGCGGCCCGGGTTCTGCAGGAAGTCCTTGATCTCGTAGAGCTCCTCGACCGCCTCGTCCGCGCCGGCGACGTCGGCGAAGGTGGTCTTGGGCATGTCCTTGGACAGCTGCTTGGCCTTCGACTTGCCGAAGGACATGACCCGGTTCCCGCCGCCCTGGGCGTTGTTCATCATCCAGAACAGGACGAGGAGCACCAGGCCCAGCGGGATCAGGTAGATCAGCATCGTGGTCAGGAACGAGTCCTGCCGCACGATCGTGTTGTAGTTCGCGACCCCGGCGTCCTGGAGCTTCGTGAAGATCGCGTTCGACGACGCCGCCGGGTACTGCGTGATGATCTTGGTGCTGCCGTCGACCGGGTTGGTCAGGTCGAGGCGGAGCCGCTGCTCCTTGTCCTCGATCGTGGCGTCCGCCACGTTCCGGGCGTCGATCTGCTGCAGTGCCGTGGAGGTCGGGACCTGCGTGTAGCCGCGGGTGTCGTCGAAGAGCACGGAGAACGCGAAATAGACCAGGACCACGACGAGGATCCAGATCAAGGGGTTGCGGAGCAGGCGCTTGCGGTCCATGCAGCTTCGGCCCTGGTGGCCTTCACCTTCCCGAGTGTGCTTTCCGGTCCCGCGCTGGCGGCGACGCGCCGACCGGCCTGATCCGCCAGGATAGCTTCCGCGGGCCGGGCACGCGCCACCGCGCCGGTCGCGGACCGGCGGTGATCGTGTCCGTACAACGATCGACGGCCGGGCGGTGTTCCCGGGATCCGTGCAGGCCGCACGCGGGTGCCGCCCCGCGGGATCCGGGGCGGGCGCGGGAGCGTCTCGGACCGGCACCCGGCTCGTCCCGGATGTTCACGTGATGGTGGGGTATCCGCGCGGGCCAGGTGTCGTTGGACCCTGGCGTCGGGTACTCGCGGGGCCGAATCGTGGCGGGCGGACGTCGCGACGGGTGGGGAAGCAGGGGGACGTGCGGATGCAGGTGCGGTCGGGTGGTGGCGGTCGGGGACCGGGTTCGTGGGCCCGGCGGACGGCGGTCGCCGCCGCGGTGGCGGGTGTGGCCGCGGCCGCGGTGCTCCTGCCCTCGACGGCGAGCGCCCGCCCGGCCCGGAGCGCCCCGGCGGCCGCCCCCGCGCCGTCCTGGGCCGCCCGGGACGCCGCCGCGGTGCACCCCGGCGTGGGCACCACCACGCAGGGCGGCGGCACCTGCACCAGCAACTTCGTCTTCCGCGGCGGCGACGGCACGGTCTACCTCGGACAGGCGGCACACTGCGCGGGCACCGGGCAGTCCACCGAGACCGACGGGTGCACCTCGGCCACCATGCCCGTCGGTACGGCGGTGACCGTCCGCGGTGAGCGCGGCTTCACGGTGACCGGGACGATGGCCTACAGCTCCTGGGTCACCATGCAGCGCCGCGGCGAGACCGACCCCGACACCTGCGCCTACAACGACTTCGCGCTGGTGAAACTGCCGCCGGAGGCGGTGGCCGCGACCAACCCGACCGTGCCGTGGTTCGGCGGCCCCACCGGCGTCTCGACCTCCGGGCTGCCGGAGGGCGCGCAGGTTTTCGGGTACGGCAACTCGCCGGTCCGCGGCGGTGTGAGCGCGCTGAGCCCGAAGGCGGGCGTGAGCGCCGGCGACGTCGGCGACGGCTGGGGACACACCGTCTACACGGTCAGCCCGGGCGTGCCCGGCGACTCGGGCAGCGGGTTCCTCGACTCCTCCGGCCGGGCGATCGGCCTGCTGTCCACGCTGAACCTGGCCCCGCTGCCGGTCAGCAACGGCGTCTCCGACCTGTCCAGGGCGCTGGCGTACGCCGACACCCACGGCGAGCTGGGCGACCTCGCGCTGGTCGACGGCACGGCGCCGTTCACGTCGACCCCGCCCGGGGTGCCGGCGGAGGACCTCGCCCCGCCGGCCGGCCCGCCGGTGGGCGCGGCCTCCTGAGCGCGGGCGCCGTTCAGGCGTAGACGGCGGGGTCGAGCGTGCCGATGTAGGGCAGGTCCCGGTAGCGCTCGCCGTAGTCCAGCCCGTAGCCCACGACGAACTCGTTGGGGATGTCGAAGCCCACGTACCTCACGGGCACCTCGACCCGCACCGCGTCGGGCTTGCGCAGCAGCGTGACGACCTCGAGCGAGGCCGGCTGCCGCGACTCCAGGTTCTTGAGCAGCCAGGAGAGCGTGAGCCCGGAGTCGATGATGTCCTCGACGATCAGCACGTGCCGGCCCGCGATGTCGCGGTCGAGGTCCTTGAGGATCCGCACCACGCCCGAGGACGAGGTCGACGAGCCGTAGGAGCTGACCGCCATGAACTCCAGCTGCACGGGCAGCGGCACGGCCCGGGCGAAGTCGGTCATGAACATCACAGCGCCCTTGAGGACGCCGACCAGCAGGAGGTCGGAGTCGCGGCCACCGGGAGCGCAGAGATCGGCGTAGTCCTTGCCGATCTGCTCGGCGAGCTCGGCGGTCTTCTCGCCGATCTGCTGCTCGGTGACCAGGACGGACGCGATGTCCTCGTCGTACACGGGGTGGGACCTCTCGCTCGGCGATCGTTCTGCGGGCGCGGGCCGCACTCATCCCGGCCGTGCCGCCACGAGCCTTCCATGCTCGCGGACGACGTCCAACCCGCCGGGTAGCCGCGGGCCGCCCTGCCCGCGCCACGCACCGACGAGGGCGTCGGCGGCGCGCAGGTGGGCGTCGGTGACGGCGGTCGCACCGGACCCGAGGAGCCACTCGCGCAGCACCCGCCGCCGGACCGCGGCGGGCACCCCGTGCAGGACGTCCACCCGCAGGGCGTTCCCGTCCCGCGCCTCGGCACTCACCCGGTCCGCCCACACGGCGAGCGCCTCCTCGTCCTCCCGGAGCTGTGCGGCCGTCCGGGCGAGGGCCTCGGCGACCCCGCCGGCCAGCACGTCGTCGAGCAGCGGGAGGACCTCGCCCCGCAGCCGCGCGCGGACGAACCGCCGATCGGTGTTGTGCGGGTCCTCCCAGGGCACCGGGCCGTCGGCGCAGGCCTCCCGGACCCGGGCCCGGCGCAGGCCGAGCAGCGGACGCAGCCACGGCTCGTCCCACTCCCGCATCCCGGCGAGCGAGCGCGCCCCGGAGCCCCGGCCGAGCCCGAGCAGCACGGTCTCGGCCTGGTCGTCGAGGGTGTGGCCGAGCAGGACCGGGGAGCAGGGGTGCGGCCGGGCCGCGGCCAGGGCGGCGTAGCGGGCCCGGCGCGCGGCGGCCTCGGTACCGCCCGGACCGTCGACGGTCACGGGGTGCACCCGGGCCTCGATCCCCCGCGCGCGCAGCGCCTCGGCGAGGGCGTGCGAGCGCTCCCCGGACCCCTCCTGCAACCGGTGGTCGACGATCGCGGCGCAGACCTCGCCGGGCCGCTCGGCCTGCGCGGCGAGCAGCAGGGCCAGCGAGTCCGCCCCGCCGGAGCACCCGACGACGAGCGGGGCGCGGCGGACCTCGTCGGGCAGCCGCGCGAGCGCCCCCCGCACCGCCCGCCGCACCGCGCCCGGCGCCTGCACTAGGGAGCCATGACGCGGTCAGCAGGCCGACGACGTCGCATCATGGTTCCACGACGCGCACACTCCGGGCCGAGTTGCGCATCGTGGTTCCGAAGTGCGGTCATGCCACGCGGGCGAGCCACTGGTCCGGGGCGGCGAGCTCGGCCCGGGTGGGCAGCGTGTTCGGCGAGTTCCACACCTTGTTGAACCCGGCCATGCCCGCCTCGCCGACCACGTGCTTGGTGAAGGCCGAGCCCACGGCGTACTGCTTGACCTTGGCCTCGACGCCGAGCAGCGCGCGCAGCACCCGGTCGACGATCCCGCCGCCGCGGCGGCGCACGGTGAACCGCGCCCGGATCGTCTCGACGGTGGGGACGACCTCGGGGCCGGCCGCGTCCATGACGTGGTCCGCGTGCCCCTCCAGCAGCGTGGTCAGCGCGATCAGCCGGTCCAGCACCGCGCGCTGCTCCGGACCCTGCAGCAGCTCGACGAGCGCCAGCGAGTCCCCCTTGGCCTCCTTGAAGGCCCGCACCGCCTCGGGCAGCCGCTCGAGCATCGCGGAGCCGTTGCCCGTGCTGATGGACAGGAACCGGCCGACCTCGGCGGCGAAGTGGTCGCGCAGCCAGGGCACGGCGGTGAACTGCAGCCGATGGGTGGCCTCGTGCAGGCAGACCCACAGGCCGAAGTCCTCGGACGGGACCTCCAGCGCCTGCTGGGCGGCGTAGACGTTGGGCGCGACGAGCAGCAGCCGGCCGTCCTTCGCCGGCCCGCCGAAGGGGTCGTACTGGCCCAGCACGCGGGCCCCGACGAAGGCGAGCACCCCGCCGATCTGCAGGCCTGAGGTGGTGGCGGTGACCGCGCGGGCGGCGCGGGCGGTGCGCGGCAGCCGGGCGCCGGCGGTGAGCTCGGCCATCCCGTCGACGGCCGCGGCGGCCCAGGCCGGCCGGTCGACGACGTCCGCGGGCAGCAGCGGCAGCCCCTCGCCCAGCCCGGTCACGGCGCGGACGTGCCCCTCGGCGACCGCCGCGTCCTTGCGCAGCCGCTCGACCAGCTCGGTGGCGACCGCGCTGCTCACCGGCGGCCCGGCCGGGACCAGGCGCGCGGCCGTGCGCCGGGCCAGGCCCCAGTTGACGGGGAGGCCGAGGACGGTGTCGGGGGCGGCCGACGTGTCGGGGCCGGGGGCGGACCCGGTGGGCGCGTTCACCTTCGCCACGCTACGCGGGAGTCAGCGGCACCCGCAGCGGCTCAGGGTGGCCGCGATGGTGTCCAGCCGCGGCCGCACCGTGGCCGGGGACTGCCCGTTGGACATCAACGCGAACACCAGCAGCCGGCCGTCGACGTCCGTGACCACGCCGGCCAGCGCGCTCACCCCGGTGAGGGTGCCGGTCTTGGCCCGCACCACGCCCCGGCCCGCGGACGCGGTGCCGCTGGCGAAGCGGTCGTCGAGCGTGCCGTCGCCGCCCGCGACCGGCAGCCCGGAGACGATGGGGCGCAGGAACTCGGTGCCCTCGCCCGGGCCCGTGGGTGCGGCGGCCGCGGCCAGCAGCGCCCCGAGCAGCCGGGGCGGGACGCGGTCCTCGGTGGAGAGGCCGCTGCCGTCGACCATGTGCGCGCCGGTGACGTCGAAGCCGGACTGCGCCAGCGCGGCCAGCACCTGCTCGGAGGCCCCGGCGAACGAGGGATCGCCCTTGCGGCTCAGCGCGACGTCCCGGGCGAGGCTCTCGGCGAGGACGTTGTCCGACGTGGTCATCAGGTGCTCGACCAGCGACGACACCGGCGCCGAGTAGACCTGGCCGAGCGGCTTCGCGTTCGCCGGGGCGGTGCCCTCGGTGACCGCCGACGACGGCACGCCGAGCTTCTTCGCGAAGGCCTCGCCCGCGTCGACCGCCGGCGTGGTGCTGCGCGGGCCGTCCTGCAGCGACGGGTCGAGCCGGCCGCCGTCGAGCATCAGCGGCACGATCGGGGTGACGTTGCCGGCCGGGACGTCCGCCGGGTCCCAGCCGGGCGCGAGCACCGGCCCGGTCCACGCACTCGTGTCGATCACCACGGAGGTGACCTTCTGCCCGTTCACGGCCTTCTGCACCGCGGCCACCAGGTCGTCGAGCCGGGCGGGCTCGGGGTAGGTGCCGGTGCGGCCCTCGGGCAGCGCGGTCAGCGTGGGGTCGCCCCCGCCGACGAGCACGACCTGTCCCGGTTCGGCGCCCGCGACCGCGCGGGTGACGAGCCGGTCCGTGGGGTCGAGGGTCAGCAGGGTGGCCGCGGCCGTGAGGAGCTTGCCGGTACTGCCCGGAACGAGAGGCTCCTCCGGTGATTGCTGCCACAGCGGCGCGGACGGGGCCCCGGCGGCGGGCTGCGCGGCCGGGTCGAGGACGACGCCGGCGAAGTCCCCGAGAGCGCTGGACCCGGCGAGCGGGTCGAGCACCGAGGCGAGCCCGGCGGCGCTCGGGACGGGGGCGTCCGCACGCAGCCCGGTCAGCTCGGGGACGGGGGCGGGTAGGTCCTCGTCGGACCGTGCGGCGCTGACGAGCCCCAGGTCGGACAGCACGTTCGGGGCCTGGACGGCGATCGCGCCGCCCGCGCCGGCGGCGAGCGCCAGGACGACGAGGACCACCAGGACGATGCGCCCCGGCTTGGTCGGCAACCTCAGGGTGTCGCCGATCCGGCGGCCGAGTCCCACCTGCCCACCGCTCCCTCCGCGCGCTGACACCGACGGCGTCGACACCGGTTCCGGCCCCGGCCGGTCACGACCGGCCCGACGCGGTCCCCCACACTAGAGGTAGACGCCGCGCCGGCACCGGCGCGGCCTGCACGAGCACGACCGACACGCACGACCGACCACAAGGAGCATCCCGTGGACTTCGACGTTCTCATCGAGATCCCGAAGGGCGGCCGGAACAAGTACGAGGTGGACCACAAGACCGGCCGGCTCCGCCTCGACCGGACGCTGTTCACCGCCACCCAGTACCCGGCGGACTACGGCTTCATCGAGGACACCCTCGGCGAGGACGGGGACCCGCTCGACGCGCTGGTCCTCGTGCAGGAGCCGACCTTCCCGGGCTGCCTCATCCGGTCGCGCGCGATCGGCATGTTCCGGATGAAGGACGAGAAGGGCGGCGACGACAAGGTCCTCTGCGTCCCGGCCGACGACCCGCGCCAGGAGCACCTGCGCGACATCCACCACCTGCCCGAGTTCGACCGGGCGGAGATCCAGCACTTCTTCGAGATCTACAAGACCCTCGAGCCGGGCAAGAGCGTCGAGGGCGCCTCGTGGGTCGGCCGGGCCGACGCCGAGCGCGAGATCAAGGCCTCGTGGGAGCGGGCGCGGCAGGCCGCCGAGGCCGAGGCCGAGGGCGAGTCGGCCGAGCACTGAGCGGGGACCGGGAGGGTCGCGGCCGCTACGGCCGCGACCACTGCTCCTCCATGCCGGTGGTGAAGCGGCCGAGCAGCCGGGTGAGGGTGCTCCGCTCCTCCGGTGTCCAGTCGGCCATGATCGCCGCGATCCGCTCGTTGCGGAGCCGCCGGTTCTCCGCGAACACCCGCTCGCCCTCCTCCGTCGCGGCGACGAGGAAGGCGCGCCCGTCCTCCGGGTCCGGGGTGCGCGCCACGTAGCCCAGCCGGACGAGCTGCGCGACCTGCCGGCTCACCGTGGAGGGGTCGGAGTGCACCGCCTCGGCGAGCGCGCCGGTCCGCCGCGGCCCGCCCTTCACCAGGTGCACCAGCAGCAGGTACGCCGCGCGGTCGACGGCCGCGGGGTTGGCCGCCTGGTGCTGCGCCTGGGCGCGGTCGACCAGCCGGATGAGGCGGACGAGCTGGGTGCCCAGCTCGTCCGCCTCGTCGACCTCGTGGGGGTCGAGACCCACCGGCGTCTCAGACCCGCTCGAACAGCGCGGCGAGGCCCTGCCCGCCGCCGATGCACATCGTCTCCAGGCCGAAGCGGGCGTCGCGACGGACCATCTCCCGGGCCAGCGTGGCCAGGATCCGCCCGCCGGTCGCGCCGACCGGGTGGCCCAGTGAGATGCCCGAGCCGTTGACGTTCATCCGGTCGAAGTCCGACGGGGTGAACCCCCACTCCCGGGTGCACGCGAGCACCTGGGCGGCGAACGCCTCGTTCAGCTCGATCAGGTCGACGTCCTTGAGCGCGACCTCGGCCTGGTCGAGGGCCTTGGCCACGGCCGGGACCGGGCCGATGCCCATGGTCTTGGGCTGCACGCCGCCCACGCCCCAGGAGACCAGCCTGACCAGCGGGCGCAGGCCCAGTTCGGCGGCCTTCTCGGGGCTGGTGACGATGCAGATCGCGGCGCCGTCGTTCTGCCCCGACGCGTTGCCCGCGGTCACCGTGGCCTCGGCGTCCTGCTTGCCCATGATCGGGCGCAGCTTCGCCAGCGTCTCCACGCTCGAGTCGGGCCGGATGTGCTCGTCGGCCTCGACCACGGTGTCGCCCTTGCGGCCCTTCACCGTGACCGGGACGATCTCCTCGGCGAAGCGGCCCTCGGCCTGCGCCGCCGCCGCCCGCTGGTGGGACCTGACCGCGAACTCGTCCTGCTCCTCGCGCGGGATCGAGTACTCCTTGCGCAGGTTCTCCGCGGTCTCGATCATTCCGCCGGGCACCGGGTAGTTGTCCCCACCCGCCGTGACCCGGCCGCGGGCCAGCGAGTCGTGCAGCATCACGCCCGGCCCGCCCTTGGCGCCCCACCGCATCGCCGTGGAGTAGAACGACGCGTTGGACATCGACTCCGCGCCGCCGGCCAGCACCACCTCCGACGCCCCGGTCTGCACCTGCATCGCGGCGTAGAGCACCGCCTGCAGCCCCGACCCGCAGCGCCGGTCGATCTGCAGCCCCGACGCCGTGACCGGCAACCCCGCGTCCAGCGCGGCCACGCGGCCCAGCGCGGGCGAGTCCATCGTCGGGTAGCAGTTGCCCAGCAGCACGTCGTCCACCGACTCCGGCGGCAGCCCCGTGCGCTCCATCAGCGCCGCGATCACGGTCGACGCCAACGTCTTCACCGGCACGTCGCGCAGCGACCCCCCGAAACCCCCCACCGGGGTCCGCAACGGCTCGCAGATCACCGCGTCGCGCATGATGTCCCTCCTCTCCCGGCCGCCCGGCTCAGCGCCCGGTGTTCGCTCCGCGAGCTCCGCTCGGTACGGACGCTCGCTCCGCTCAGACGTACTGGCGGGTCAGCCACTCGGCGACGACCGCCGGACGGTCCGAGCCCTCCAGCTCGACCGTGACCTTGGTGGTCAGCTGGACGGCGCCGTCCTTGGTGTCCTCGACGTCGACGAGCTCGACGACCCCGCGGACCTTGCTGTCCACGGGCACCGGGGCGGTGAACCGCACCTTGTTCAGGCCGTAGTTGATGCCCATCCGGACGCCCTCGATCGAGTACACGTCCTTCACCAGCACCGGCAGCAGCGACAGGGTGAGGAAACCGTGCGCGATGGTCTTGCCGAACGGGCCCTCCGCGGCCTTCGCCGCGTCCACGTGGATCCACTGGTGGTCGCCCGTGGCCTCGGCGAACCGGTCGATGTGCTGCTGCTCGACCGTGACCCACTCGGACTCCCCGAGCCGGGTGCCCTTGGCCTCGCGGACCTCGTCCACACCGTTGAAGACGCGCATCGAACCACCTCGTGAAGTGCGTGCAGTACCTGCCTGGTTACCGCCGCAACCCTGCCACATCGGAGAGGGCACGGAGCGCGTCCGTGGCCGACCCCACGGCCCTCCCGCGGTGGCCCCGTGCAGGTGTCAGCGCGCGAACGTGCCGCGCAGCTCGAGACGGGCCGGCGCCCCCGTACCGGGCTCCACGCCGCCGGCCGGGGCGAGGGCCGCGGCCAACCGGATCTCGACCCTCCGGCCGGGCAGCGGCCGCACGCGGAACACGCCCTGCACCCGGTGCGCCGCACCCTCCGGCGGGGGCGCCGGCTCGCCGGGCGCGGCCAGCGCGGTCCCGGCGCGCAGCAGCCCGCGGACGGCCACGACGTCGTGCCGGACCCGGCGCAGGTCGGCGCAGGCGAGCCAGCGGGGGCCGGGCGGGGCCTCGTCCGGCGGGGCCGTCCCGGTGCTCCCCGGTCCCGGGTTCCCGGGCTCGACGTCCTCCTCCCGGTGACCGGTGAACTCGACGCTCAGCTCGGGATCGGCGCCGAAGACCGGCAGCACCAGCACCCCCCACCCGACGGCGGCGGGCAGGTCCCCGGCGCCCGGGCGGCGGATCAGGGCGGAGGCGGAGGCGACGTCGAGCAGGTGCACCGCGGACGCGCCGGGGTCGGGCGAGCGCGCGGGATCGGTGAGCTCGGCCGTCATGCGGCCACCTCCTCGCCACCCGTACGGATCGCCTTCCCCGCCGGGCGACGGGCCGATCGCACTCCCGGGCGGACAACGACGGTGCGGGGCCGAGGATTTCCTCCGGAATCGACGGGAAAGGGCGTCTCCTCGCATTCCGTGACCGTTCTCCGACGGAATCGCACCCGATCGTGCGGCGCGGCCGCGCCACGGCCGCGTCCTCGCCACCTGCGCCTCCGCCGGCACGGCCGCGTCACCCACCCGACCGAGCCATGACCGCCCCGCTTTCGAGTCACGCCCGGCGCCGGTGACTTCTCCGGCGGCGGCGGCGATCTCGGGAGTGCGTGGCCGGAAACACGAGCTCGTCCATTCTCCGCGGTTCCCGCGGCCGCGCGCACGCGCCCGGTGGCTCCGTCACGCACACGCTCCGCACACGGGTGTGCTCCGTTCGGCGTGCCCGCCTGGTCCGCACTACTCTGCGCTCCGTACCGTTCGACCGGGGGTGGGGCAGGGCATGGACCAGCAGACGGTCCAGGGCGCGGCCCGGCAGCAGCCCGACGGCATGGTCCACGAGGGCGTTCCCTACCGCGAGCCGGCGCTCCTGGCGCGCGAGCTGCGCGCGCCCGTCGACCGGGCCCTCCGCGAGGGCGGCCGGGTCGTCGCCGTGCTCGACGACCCGAACCGCCACGCGCTCGAGGACCTCCTGGGATCCGCCGCCGAGGCGATCGAGTGGCGGGACCCCGCGGAGGTGCACCGGGTGCCGGCGTTCACCGTCGCGACCCGCTGGGCCCGGCTGACCCGCCGCAACCCCCGCCCCGAGGCCCGCACCACGGTGATCGCGCAGCACCTGGACCTGCCCGGCGTCGACCTGGCGCACTGGATCCGGCTCGACGCGGCCCTGAACGTGGCGCTCGACGGCCTCCCGGTGACCATGCTCTGTCCCTGCCGGGCCGACGCCGACCTCGAGCTCCTCCTCCGGGTCTCGCACCCCGCGCTGCGGGTCGACGGGCAGAGCCTGCCGACGGGCACCCTGCGCGACCCGACGGAGCTCGTCGCCGAGTACCCCCCGCCCCCGCCCGCGGACCTCGGCCCGCCGGTCGCCGAGCTGGCCGTCGCGCTCGACACGCTCCCGGCCGTCCGCCACCTGGTGGCCGAGACCGCGCCCCGGGCCGGCCTGGACCCCGAGCGCACCGCGGACCTGGTCCTCGCGGTCAACGAGATCGCCACGAACAGCGTCGAGCACGGCCCCGGGCACGGGCGACTGCGGCTGTGGACCCGGGACGGGCTGGTGGCGGAGGTGTACGACGTCGGCCGGATGGCCGTGCCCTTCCCGGGCATCGTGGCGCCCCCGGCGGCGGGTGCGCGCGGGCGCGGGCTGTGGCTCGCCTCCGAGCTCAGCGACGTGCTGCAGGTGTGGAGCGACGAGTCCGGCACGACCGTCCGGCTGCTGGCCGAGGCCGGCAGGGCGGGCTGAGCGGTGGAGCGGGACGGGCCGGTGGCCCGGTTCGTGGCCCTCGTCAGCGGGCCCGAGCCGCCACTCGACGAGGCGGCCCTGGCCCTGGCCGCCGGGGCCGACCCCGGGCTCGACCCGGCGCCCTGGCTCGCGGAGCTGGACCGGTTGGCCGAGGGCGTCGACTCCGTTCCCGCGCTCGTGCGGCGGCTCTTCGTGGAGGAGGGCTTCACCGGCAACAGCACCGACTACACCGACCCGCGCAACTCGCTGCTGCCGCAGGTGCTCACCCGCCGCACCGGCATCCCGATCACGCTCGCGGTGGTCGCGATCGAGGTGGCGCGGCGCGCCGGGATCCGGCTGGAGGGCGTCGGTATGCCGGGGCACTTCCTGGTGCGGGTGGCCGACACCGAGCAGTACCTCGACGTGTTCGACGGCGGCCGGCGGCTGGACCGCGCGGGTTGCGAGGAGCGTTTCCGGGCGGTGACGGGGTCGGCCGCCCCCTTCGGCCCGGACCTGCTGCCCCGCACCTCGACCCGCGACATCCTGGTGCGGATGCTGGAGAACCTGCGCGCGGTCTACCGCACCCGCGGCGGCCCGGCGGACCGCGAGTGGGTGCTGCGGATGCGGCTGGCGGTGCGCCCGGACGAGGACCCGCTCGTGGAGCTCGGTGAGGTCCTGGGGGCGCAGGCGCGCTGGGACGAGGGCGCGCGGCTGATCACCGCCTACCTGGCGAGCGGCACGCACCCGCCGGAGCGCACCGACCGGCTGCGCCGCACCGCGCGGTCCCTGCTCGCGCACCTGAACTAGCGGCTCAACTACCGTCGACGACGTGCGCGCCCTGATCACGAACGACGACGGCATCGCCTCCCCCGGCCTCCACGCCCTCGCCCGCGGCGCGCTGGCGGCGGGCTTCGACGTGACGATCGCCGCGCCGCACGTCGACTCGACCGGGGTGGGCGCCTCCGTCCACGCCGTGGCCGAGGACCGGCGGGTGAAGGTGCACCCGCAGGTGCTGCCCGGGCTCGAGCAGGTCCCGGCCTTCTCGGTCGAGGCGCACCCCGCGTTCATCGTGCACGCCGCCGGCGACGGCTGGTTCGACCCGCGGCCGGACCTCGTGTTGTCGGGCATCAATGTCGGCGCCAACGTCGGGCACGCGGTGATCCACTCCGGGACGGTCGGGGCGGTGCTCACCGGCGCCCTCAAGGGGTGGTCGGGGCTCGCGACGTCGCTGGACTGCGGGCTGCGGGGCCGGGACGGCGCGCACTGGGAGTCCGTCGTGGAGCTCCTGCCGGAGGTGCTCGAGGTGCTGCTCGCGCGCCCGCGCGGGACGGTGCTCTCGCTGAACGTGCCGGACCGGCCGTCGGCGGAGATCGGCCCGCTGCGGGAGGCGGAGCTGGCGGACTTCGGCGCGGTGCAGGTGCGGGTGGAGCACGAGTCGGGCGTCGACGGGGCGCCGGGCACGCTGCGGACCACCCTCTCCGAGCCCGACGAGGTCGCCCCCGAGGGCACGGACGTCGCCCTGCTCGCCCAGGGGCACCCGACCCTCAGCGAGCTGCGGTCGATCTCCTCGGTGCCCGGCCTGCTGTCCGGCCGCTGAGCACGCTCCGTCACGGCCGAGCGGCGCCCTCGCCTGGGCCGAGGCCGATCAGCTCCTGGCCCGGCCGCGCATCGTCGTCGAGCAGGCGCTCGAACCGCAGCCGGTCGGCTGACTCAGTTCTCGTCCCGCCCGGTCAGCAGCTCCTCGAGCTGGTCCGCGACCTGCACGACGAGCCGGAAGGGCCGGTCGAAGGCCGTGACCTCGCCCTCGTGCAGCGGGATGGAGTGCCGGAACACCACCACGCCCTCCTGGGCCGCCACGCCGCCGACCACCGACTCGCCCGCCTTCTGCAGCAGGGTGGGCAGGTCGAGGTCGCCGAGCTTGCCCACCGGGGACGCGATCTGCGCCCACGGGTGGTCGTCCTCGCCCGTCACGCTGCGGACGACCACCAGCTGTGTGCGCTCGTCCGTGGTCGGCAGGTTGAACCACAGCTCGGTGTCGGTCGAGCGCATCACCTCGTACCGCACCCGCACGTAGGACACCAGATCGGTCCAGCTGGCCACGTCGGCTCCTCCCCCGCTCCGCCGGGCCCGTCCGCGGGTCCGGCGCGAGGGCAACCTACCGCGTCCCGGACGGGCGCCTACAGACCCAGGTGCCGGGCGATCAACATGCGCTGGACCTCGGAGGTCCCCTCGCCGATCTCCAGGATCTTGGCGTCCCGGTAGAACCGGCCGACGGGGTACTCGTTCATGAAGCCGTAGCCGCCGAAGATCTGCGTGGCGTCCCGGGCGTTGTCCATCGCGGCGTTGGAGGACACCAGCTTCGCGATGGCAGCCTCCTTCTTGAACGGCTCGCCCCGGAGCATCTTCGCCGCGGCCGCGTAGTAGGCCAGCCGCGCCGTGTGCGCCCGCACCTCCATGTCGGCGATCTTGAACTGGATCGCCTGGTAATGGCCGATCGGGTGGCCGAAGGCCTCGCGCTCGTGGGCGTAGCGCAGCGACTCGTCGACGCAGCCCTGCGCCAGCCCGACCGACAGCGCGGCGATCGCGATGCGCCCCTCGTCCAGGATCGAGAGGAACTGGGCGTAGCCGCGGCCGCGCTCGCCGAGCAGGTTCTCCGCCGGCACCCGGACGTCGTCGAAGAACAGCTCGCGGGTGTCCGAGGCCGACCAGCCGACCTTGGAGTACTTCTCGCTCACCGTGAACCCGGGCGTCCCGGAGGGCACGACGATCGCGGAGATCTCCTTCCTGCCCTCCCGCTCGCCGGTGACGGCGGTGACGGTGACGATCTCGGTGATGTCGGTGCCGGAGTTGGTGATGAAGCACTTCGACCCGTTGATCACCCACTCGTCGCCGTCGAGCTCGGCGGTGGTGCGGGTGGCGCCGGCGTCCGACCCACCGCCGGGCTCGGTCAACCCGAACGCGCCCAGCTTCTCGCCCGCGGCGAGCTGCGGCAGCCACTTGGCCTTCTGCTCCTCCGTGCCGAAGCGGCTGATCGGCATGGCGCCCAGCGAGACGCCCGCCTCCAGGGTGATCGCGACGGAGGAGTCGACCCGGGCCAGCTCCTCGAGCGCGAGGCAGAGGGCGAAGTAGTCGCCGCCCATGCCGCCGTGCTCCTCGGCGATCGGCAGGCCGAACAGGCCCATCGCGCCCATCTTGCGCACCAGGTCGTACGGGAACTCGCCGCGCTCGTAGAACTCCCCGATGACCGGGGCGACCTCCTTCTGCGCGAAGTCCTCGACCGTCGCCCGCAGTGCCGCGTGCTCCTCGGACAGCTCAAGATCCATCGATGTCTCCTTCGACGACGAGGAGGACGGCGTCCTTCGCGACCGTCCCGCCCGGGCGGGCACGCAGCTCGCGCACCGTCCCGTCGACGGGCGCGGTGAGCACGTGCTCCATCTTCATGGCCTCGACCACGACGAGCGTCTGCCCGGCCGTGACCTGCTGGCCCTCGGTGACCTCGACGACGGTCACGGTGCCGGGCATCGGGGAGAGCACGGGACCGCCCGCCCCGGCGGCGGCCTGGTCGGCCGCGGCCTCGAGGGCCTCCTGTTCGCGCACGGCCCAGGCCAGGCCGTCGCGTCCGATCCAGTGCACCCCGGACTCGTCCCGGGCGACCGCGTACTGCCTGGTCACGCCACCCTGCGCGTGCGTGACGCCGATGCCGGCGAGCCGGGTCGAGGTGCGGAAGGGCTCGCCGCCGTCGACGGACAGCTCGGCGTCGGCGGCGCGGCCGCGGGAGCGGACCTCGACCGGGTCGTGCCCGGCCACGACCAGCCGCCGCGAGGTCCAGGCCGGCTCGCCGACGCGCCAGCCGCCGGGGATGTCGAACGGGTCGACCACCCCGCCGGTGCCGTCCCCGGCCGGTTCGAGGTCGAGCAGGGCCAGCCCGGTGGCCACCCCGACGACGTCGGCCGGCAGGTCGTGGGCGGTCAGGGCCTCCAGGCGCCGGCCCACCAGCCCGGTGTCCAGGTTCCCCGCCCGGACGTCGGGGTCGGCGAGCAGCGCGCGGAGGAACCCGATGTTGGTGCCCAGCCCGAGCAGCACGGTCTCGCCCAGCGCGGCGTCGAGCCGGCGCAGCGCCTCGGCCCGGTCGGCCCCGTAGGCGATGATCTTCGACAGCATCGGGTCGTAGTCCGAGCCGACGACCCCGCCCTCGGCGATGCCCGAGTCCACCCGCACCCCGGGCAGCCCGGTCGGCTCGCGCAGCGCCAGGATCCGCCCGCCGGTGGGCAGGAACCCCGACGCCGGGTCCTCGGCGTAGACCCGCACCTCGACCGCGTGCCCGCGCGGGACCAGCTCGGCCGGCCACGGCGCGCGCTCGCCCGCGGCCACCCGCAGCTGCGCCTCGACCAGGTCGACCCCGTAGACCTGCTCGGTCACCGGGTGCTCGACCTGCAGCCGGGTGTTCATCTCCATGAAGAACCACTCGTCCGGCCGGTCCCCGGCGACGATGAACTCCACGGTGCCCGCGCCGACGTAGCCGCAGGCGCGGGCGGCCTCGCACGCGGCCTGGCCCATCGCCTCGCGCTGCCCGGCGCTCAGCAGCGGCGACGGGGCCTCCTCGACGATCTTCTGGTGCCGGCGCTGCAGCGAGCACTCCCGCTCGCCCAGGTGCACCACGTTGCCGTGGGCGTCGGCCAGGACCTGGATCTCGATGTGCCGCGGGGTGGTGATCAGCCGCTCGACCAGCAGGGTGTCGTCGCCGAACGAGCCACGCGCCTCACGCCGGGCCGAGGCGATCGCGTCGGTGAGGTCCTCGCTGCGATGCACCTCGCGCATGCCCTTGCCGCCGCCACCGGCGGAGGGCTTGAGCAGCACCGGGAACCCGATCTGCTCGACGGCCAGGGCCAGATCGGCGTCGGACAGCCCGACCCCGTCGGAGCCCGGGACCACCGGAACCCCGGCCTTCGCCACGGTCTGCTTGGCGCGGATCTTGTCGCCCATCGCCTCGATCGCGCTCGACGGCGGGCCGACGAACACGATCCCCGCCGCCTCGCAGGCCGCGGCGAACGCGGTGTTCTCGGACAGGAAGCCGTAGCCGGGATGGATCGCCTCCGCCCCGGTGGCCTTCGCCGCCTCGATCACCGTGTCGATCGCCAGGTACGACTCCGCCGCGGCGGCGGGCCCGAGCCGCACCGCCACGTCCGCCGCGGCCACGTGCGGGGCGCCAGCGTCGGCGTCGGAGTACACGGCCACGGAGCGGATGCCGAGGCTGCGCAGGGTGCGGATCACGCGCACCGCGATCTCGCCGCGGTTGGCGACCAGAACTGTGGAGAACATGCTGCTCACATCCGGAAGACGCCGAAGGCCGGCTCGCCCAGCGGGGCGTTCGCGGCGATCGACAGCGACAGGCCCAGGACCGTGCGGGTGTCGGCGGGGTCGATCACGCCGTCGTCCCAGAGCCGGGCGGTGGAGTAGTAGGGGTGCCCCTGGGTCTCGTACTGCGCGCGGATCCGCTCCTTGAGCTCCTCCTGCGCCGCCGGGTCCCCGTTGCCCGCACCCGAGCCGACGGTCCCGAGCACCGTGGCGGCCTGCTCGCCGCCCATGACCGAGATCCGGGCGTTGGGCCACATGAACAGGAACCGCGGCGAGTAGGCCCGCCCGCACATCGCGTAGTTCCCCGCGCCGAACGACCCGCCGATGACCACGGTCAGCTTCGGCACCCGGGTCGAGGCCACCGCGGTGACCAGCTTGGCGCCGTTGCGGGCGATCCCGCCGGCCTCGTACTCGCGGCCGACCATGAACCCGGTGATGTTCTGCAGGAACACCAGCGGGATCCCGCGCTGGTCGCACAGCTCGATGAAGTGCGCGCCCTTCATCGCCGACTCCGAGAACAGGATCCCGTTGTTCGCGATGACCCCGACGGGGTGACCGTGGATGTGCGCGAAGCCCGTGACCAGCGTGGTGCCGTACTCGGCCTTGAACTCGTGGAACCGCGATCCGTCCACGACCCGCGCGATCACCTCCCGCACGTCGTAGGGGATCCGCGAGTCCGTCGGCACCGCCCCGTACAGCTCGCCCGGGTCCACCACCGGCGCCTCGGTCGGCTCCCGCTCCCACGGCGGCGCCACGCGGCCAGATCCACGCGGCCCGAGCGTGCCGACGATCGACCGGACGATCCGCAGCGCGTGCGCGTCGTCGTTCGCGAGGTGGTCGGTCACCCCGGAGACCTTGGAGTGCAGGTCCCCGCCGCCGAGCTCCTCGGCCGTGACCACCTCCCCGGTCGCCGCCTTCACCAACGGCGGCCCGCCCAGGAAGATCGTCCCCTGGTTGCGGACGATCACCGCCTCGTCGCTCATGGCCGGCACGTACGCCCCGCCCGCGGTGCACGAACCCAGCACCGCCGCGATCTGCGGGATCCCCTTCCCGGACATCTGCGCCTGGTTGTAGAAGATCCGCCCGAAGTGCTCCCGGTCCGGGAACACCTCGTCCTGCGCCGGCAGGTACGCCCCGCCCGAGTCCACCAGGTACACGCACGGCAGCCGGTTGTGCAGCGCCACCTCCTGCGCGCGCAGGTGTTTCTTCACCGTCATCGGGTAGTAGGTGCCGCCCTTGACCGTGGCGTCGTTGGCCACGATCACGCACTCCCGCCCGGCGACCCGCCCCACCCCGGTGATCATCCCCGCGGCCGGCGCGTCGCCCCCGTAGAGCCCGTGCGCCGCCAGCGGCGAGAGCTCCAGGAACGGCGACCCCGGATCCACCAGCGAGTCCACCCGGTCCCGCGGCAACAACTTGCCCCGCTCCACGTGCCGCGCCCGTGAACGCTCCGGGCCACCCAGCCGCGCCGCCGCCAGCTGCGCGTTCAGGTCCGCCACCAGTGAGCGGTGCGACTCCGCGTTCCGGGCGAACTGCTCGGACCCCGGGTCGACCCTGCTGCCCAGCACCGGAGCTGCCGCGCCGGCCCGCCTCGCCACTCCCTGCATCTGCCGTCCCTCGTCGGATCGGTTAGCGATTGTTAACAACGTTAGCGCTCGTTAACACGAAGCGCCAGTCCCCGTGTGGTCCCCTCAGGAAGGTCACAGCCACGGCCCCTACGGTGCTCCTCGTGCGCCTGCTGCTGGTGGAGGACGAGCGCCCGCTGGCCGAGATGGTCCGCCGCGGCCTGGCCCGCGAGGGCCACGCGGTCGACGTCCGGCACGACGGCCCCTCGGGCCTCGACGCCGCCGTCCAGGGTGGCTACGACGTCGTCATCCTCGACATCATGCTCCCCGGCCTGTCCGGGTACCGGATCCTGCAGCAACTCCGGGCCGCCGGCGTGTGGACCCCGGTGCTGATGCTGACCGCGAAGGACGGCGAGTACGACGAGGCGGACGCCTTCGACCTGGGCGCCGACGACTACCTCACCAAGCCCTTCTCCTTCGTCGTGCTGCTGGCCCGGCTGCGCGCGCTGCAGCGGCGCGCCGGCGACGCCCGCCCGACCGTGCTGTCCGTCGGCGACCTGCGGCTCGACCCGGCGCGGCACCGGGTGCACCGGGGCGACACCGAGATCACCCTGACCCCGCGCGAGTTCGGCGTGCTCGAGCACCTCATGCGGCACGCGGGCGAGGTCGTGACCAAGACGGACATCCTGCGCGCGGTCTGGGACGCCCACTACGAGGGCGAGGTCAACGTCGTCGAGGTGTACGTGGGCTACGTGCGGAAGAAGATCGACGCGCCGTTCGGCACCCAGACCATCGAGACGCTGCGCGGCGTCGGGTACCGGATGGTCGAGCCGGCCTGACCGGCGCCGACGTCAGCGCGCCGGCGGCCGGACGACGGGGATCGGCGCCGTCGGGTTGACGTCCGCGGGCGAGCGGGCGTCGCCGAGCCGGATCGGGACCGAGGTCGCCGGCCGGACGCGCTCGTCGGTGCGGGTCCCGCGCGGGACCGGCGACGGACGCGGGACCGGCGCGGTCTCCTGCTCGGGCGGGAGGGGCGAGGGGCGGATGTGCCCGTCATGCGTCACCGGCGCGGTCTCCTGGTCACGGGGCGGCGGGGCGAGCACGGGCAGCGGGCCGGTCGGGCGGTCGTCGCGCAGCTCGGCGTCGCCGATCTCGGCCGCCGACGGCTCGGGGGTCTCGGCGACGCCGGTCGGCGGGGGACCGGACGGGTCCGCCCCGGTCGCCCCGCCGGCCTCGGCCAGGGGCAGGCGCAGCCGGAACAGCGCCCCGCCCAGCGGCGAGTCCCGCACCTCGACACTGCCGTGGTGCGCCGCGACGATCTCCCGGACGATGGCGAGCCCGAGCCCCGCGCCGCCGTCCGACCGGGCCCGGGCCTCGTCGAGCCGCACGAACCGCTCGAAGACGCGGTCGCGGTCGGCGGGCGGGACGCCGGGGCCGTCGTCGGCGACGTCGACCACCGCGTCGGGGCCCTCGGCCCGCAGGGTGACCAGGACCCGGGAGGCGGCGTGCCGGCGCGCGTTGTCGACCAGGTTCCGCACCGCCCGGACCAGCTGCGCGCGGTCGCCGGAGACCCGCACCGGCTCGGCGCGCACCTCGGGCGCCACCCCGCCGACGTCGGAGGGGCGGCCGCGCTCGGCCTCCACGATCTCGTCGAGGTCGACGTCCTCGCGGCGGGGCTGCAGCCCGCGCTCGTCGGAGCGGGCGAGCAGGAGCAGGCCGTCGACCAGCCGGTCGAGTCGGCTCGCCTCCCCCCGCAGGGTCCGGACCGTCGACGCGTCGGCCTCGGCCACCGACCCGGCCAGCAGCTCCAGGCCGGAGGCGATCGTGGCCAGCGGGCTGCGCAGCTCGTGGCTGGCGTCGGCGACGAACCGGCGCTGGGTGGTCTGCGCGTTCTCCAGCCGGCCGAGCATCTGGTTCATCGTCTCGGCGAGGCGGCCGACCTCGTCCCGCGCCGGCGGGACGGGCACGCGGGTGCCGAGGTCCCGGTCGCTCATCCGCGCCACCCGCGCCCGCATCGCCTCCACCGGGCGCAGGGCGCGCCCCGCGAAGAAGTAGGTGAAGCCGCCGACCAGCACCACGAGCACCGGGATGCCGACCAGCACCATCGCCAGCACCGTGTCCACCGCGCGGTGCAGGAAGTCCAGCGGCTGGGCGGCGAGCACCCAGTAGGGCTGGCCGGTGGGCGGGAACTCGTAGCCCTTGACGACGACCAGCACCTCCTCGTGCTTGCCGTCGTCCAGCGTGATCCACGTGGAGTGGACGACCTCGACCTCGTCCGGCGCGGCCCGCACGTCCGTCATGAGCGGGTACTCCGGCAGCGGGTCGGAGGAGCCGATGTTCTGGACGTCCGGCGGGCGGTCGGGGTCGCGGTTGTAGTCGGTGACCACCTCGACGAGGTCGGACCGCTTCCCCGTGGCCTGGATGGCGTTGCGCTTGACGTCCTCGGTGTCGGCGAAGTTCGCCGCGACCCGGTCGCCGAGCTGGGTGGCCTGCTGGTCGGCGGCGTTGACCAGCTGCATCCGCAGCAGCGCGTTCAGCCCGAGGACCAGGATCGCCCCGGCCACCAGCAGTACGACCCCGACGGTGAGCGCGGCGGCCAGCGCGGTCGTGGTGCGGACCCCGAGGCGGGCGCGGAGCCGGTCCCGCAGGCCCCGGACCAGGCCCGACGGCCGCTCCGGGGCAGCACCGGACCCCGCGGCGGGGTCCGGGTCCGGGTCGCGGGCCATGGGACCAGGGTAGGTGCCGCGTCCTGTGCCGCGGCTGAGACGCGGCGGTCCGCCGGCGGCGGTTAGCGGACGTTAACCCGAAGGCGCTACGCTGGCCCGATGGCGGCGCCGCGGGTCGACAACGCACCCTCCCGGCGCGAGCAGATCCTCCGCACCGCCGCCGTCCTCTTCGCCCGGCACGGGTTCCACGGCGTGAGCATCGCCGAGCTGGGCGCCGCCGTCGGGATCAGCGGGCCGGCGCTCTACCGGCACTTCCCGGGCAAGGAGGCGCTGCTCGCCGAGCTGCTCGTGGACATCAGCGAGCGGCTCCTCGCGGGCGGCCGGGAGCGGGCGACGGGCGAGCCGCACGAGGTGCTGGCCGCGCTGGTGGACTTCCAGCTGGACTTCGCGCTGCACGAGCCGGAGCTGATCGTGGTGCAGGACCGCGACCTCGACAACCTGCCCGAGGCGGACCGGCGGCGGGTCCGCCGGCTGCAGCGCACCTACGTCGAGATCTGGGTCGACACGCTGCGCCGCCTGCACCCCGGGCTCGACCCCGACGCCGCGCGCGTCGCCGCGCACGGCACCTTCGGCCTGCTCAACTCCACCCCGCACAGCGGCTCACGCGCGGCTCCCGACGAGGTCGCCGGGCTGCTCCGCCGCATGGCGCTCACCGCGCTCACCGCGCTCTGACCCGACCGGCCAGCCCGGCCACAGCAGCAGCCGCAGCCCGTTCAGGCAGACCAGGACCGTGGACAGCTCGTGCCCGGCCACGCCCAGGGCCAGCGGCAGCGTGCCGACCAGGTCCCAGGTCACCAGCCCGACGATCACCAGCGCGGCGAACGCCAGATTGGCCCGGGCGATCCGGCGGGCCCTCCGCGCGAGGCCGGCCAGCGGGGCGAGCGCGCCGAGCGGGTCGCGCAGCAGCACGCCGTCCGCCGCCTCGACCGACAGCGTCCCGGCCCCCTCCCCGACGGCCAGCCCGACGTGCGCGGTCGCGAGCAGCGGGGCGTCGTTCAGGCCGTCGCCGGCGGCGAGGTCGCGGCCGCCGTCGCGGTCGAGCTCCTCGACGGCGGCGGCCTTGGCGGCGGGCAGCAGCCCGGCGCGGACCTTGCCGATCCCGATCCGGTCGCCGACCCGGCGGGCCGGCCCCTCGGCGTCGCCGGTCAGCAGGAGGGGCGGGGCGACGGCGGCGCCCACCGCCGCGACGGCCTGCGCGGCGCCGGGACGGACCTCGTCGGCGAGCACCAGGAGCCCGACGGGACGGTCGCCCTCCCGCACGACGACGGCGGTGTGGCCCTCGCGCTCCGCCTCGGCCACGATCCCGCTCCCGCGGGGGTCCAGGTCGGCGCCGGGCCGCCCGACCGTGACCGTGGGCCCGGACCGGCCGGGCGCGGCGAGGCGCACCGCCCGGACCCCTTCGCCCGGCAGCGCCGCGAAGTCCCGCATCTCGGGCAGGCGCAGCCCGCGGCGGCGGGCCTCGGCGACCACCGCCCGGCCCAGGACGTGCTCCGACCCCTCCTCGACCGCGGCGTCGAGGGCGCGCAGAGCGTCGGCCGGGCGGCCGTCGAGGGGCTCGACGGCGCGGACCTCGGGCCGTCCGCGGGTGACCGTGCCGGTCTTGTCCAGGGCGACCGCGTCGACCTCGGCCAGCGCCTCGACCACGCCGGCGTCCTTGAGCAGCACGCCGCGCCGGCCCGCGACGGCGACCGCGGCGAGCAGCGGCGGCATCGTCGCGAGCACCACGGCGCAGGGCGAGGCGACGATCATGAACGTCATCGCGCGGAGCAGGGTCTCCCGGAAGTCCGCGCCCGCGAGCAGCGGCACGACGAGGAGCGCGAGCGCGGCGACCACCACGACCACCGAGTAGCGCTGCTCCACCCGCTCCACGAACAGCTGCCGCCGCGACCTGGTCTCCGCGGCGCGCTCGACCTGCGCGGCGATCCCGGCCACCACCGTGTCCGCCGGGTCGCGGTCGACCCGCACGCGGACCGTCCCCGTACCGTTCAGCGTGCCCGCGAAGACCTCGTCGCCCGGGCCGCGGCGGACCGGGAGCGGTTCGCCGGTGAGGGTGGAGGCGTCGACCTCGGTCGCACCCTCGCGGACCGTGCCGTCGGCCGGGATCTTCTCCCCGGGCCGCACGACGACCTCGTCCCCGACCACCAGGTCCGCGGCCCGGACCTGCTCCTCCCGGCCGTCGGCGAGGCGCCGGGCGGTCTCCGGGGCGAGGTCGAGCAGTCCGGTGATGCTCGCGCGGGTGCGGGCGGTCATCACCGCCTCGAGCGCGCCCGAGCTCGCGAAGATCACGATCAGCAGCGCCCCGTCGAGGTGCTGGCCGATCGCCGCGGCACCGAGCGCGGCCACGATCATCAGCAGGTCGACGTCGAGCGTCCGCCCGCGCAGCGCCTGGAGGCCGGACCGCGCCGGCTCCCACCCACCCGTCACGTAGCAGGCGAGGTAGAGCAGGGCGACGAGCGGCCACGGAGCGCCGAGCAGGTCGGCGGGCACGGCCGCGGCGAAGGACAGCAGGGCCAGGGCGGCGCTCCGCACCTCGGGCAGGGACAGCATGCGTGAGAACGTACCTGCGTAGACACGAAGATGCGCAGTCAGCTGGTGAGTGAGCCGGACACCTGCACGGCCGCTCAGATGTTCGCTAGACTCCCGGCGTGCACGAGGGCATCCCGGACTTCGCGATGCCGTCCGAGCAGGAGGTCCGCCGGGCGGCCGACTCGCTGCGCCTGCTCGCCGACCCCACCCGGATCAAGATCCTCTGGGCGCTCCTGCAGGGCGAGACCTCGGTGGCCTGCCTCGCGGAGCTGGTCGGCGCGGCGCCCACGGCGGTGAGCCAGCACCTGGCCAAGCTGCGGCTGGCCGGGCTGGTCGAGGGGCGGCGCGAGGGCACGTTCGTCTACTACACCGCGGAGAGCGCCCACGTCCGCGCGCTGCTCACCGAGGCGCTGGGCCAGGCGGCGGTCAGCGGCTGAGCGCTCGCCGGCGTTCGAGCGCGCCGAACGCGCCGCCCACGTCGGGATCGAGCACGGGGTGCGGGCGATGCGGCCGCCCCCGCGTCGTCGTGACGCACGGTCCCGACGGATCTCGCGACCGTGATCACCATTCGGGACCCGGGGCGGCCGCTCACGGCCCGGATCGGTCCGGAACAGCGATCAGGGCCGGGGCGAGGGACGCGGCCCTCGGGCCGTCGCCGACTGATCACCGCTCGTGGACCCGAACGGTCGATTTCCGACCGCGCCGGTCCACGCGTAGTGATCACGAACGAGCGAGCCGGCGTCAACGCGGCGCCGGATGCTGCGACCCAACGACGCACGAACCCGGGGTAAGCCGCGGGGACCCCTAGGGGGCGTCTGGCGACGGGTTGGGGACTTTCCCGGATCCCCGCGGCGGCGCCGGGCGGCAGGGTGGACCCCGTGCTGCTGCGCCCCTCGCCACCGGTTGCGGTGGACGGTGGGGCCGTCCGGGAGGCGCCGTTCGACGGGTGCGCGCCCGGTCCCACCGCCGGGGGGAGGGCGACGGGCGCGGCGGACACTCCGGCCGGGGGGCCGGAGCGCCGGCGATCGTGGGGGGGTGCATGGGGGTGAGGACGATCGCGGGCGCGCTCGCGGGACCGGCTGCCGGGGGGACGGCAGCCGGGCCCGCGGAACTCCTCCCCACCGAACTCCCCTGCCACGGCGCGGACGCCGGGCTGTGGTTCGCCGACGACCCCACTGATCTCGACCGCGCCAAGGTCGCCTGCGCCGGCTGCCCGATGCGCGCCGAGTGCCTGGCCGGGGCGCTGCGCCGGCGCGAGCCGTGGGGCGTGTGGGGTGGCGAGATCTTCCGGGACGGCGAGGTCGTGCCGGTCAAGCGCGGCCCCGGCCGCCCGCGCAAGCACCCGCGCTGACCCGGTCGTCGCGGCGGCCGGCGCGGTCCCGCTGTGGCAGCGCGAACCGAGCCCGGCCCGGCGCCGCGGCGTTCTCTGCCGGACACCGTTCCGACCGCCCCCCGGCTCACCGGGGGTCGTGCGTGCGCAGTGCCCCTCCAGCGGCAGTCACGGAGTGGCCACGGCCCGGCGAGCGCCGACGGGGTCCGGGGCGGCGCAGGCGGCGTCGGCCTTGGCGCGGCACTGCTCCAGGGTGAGGCCGGCGAGCGAGGCGCCGACAGCGGCCAGCGCGCCGGAGCCCATCGACAGCGTCGCGACGCCCAGGCCCACCAGCACCGGGGCGAGGGCCGGGTCGGCCGCGGCCTCGCCGCACACCCCGACCGGCACGCCGGTCTCCGCGGAGGCCTCGCCGAGCATCCGGATCAGCCGGAGCAGCGCGGGCTGCCACGGGTCGTTGAGCGCGGCGACCGGCCCGGACTGGCGGTCCGCGGCGAAGAGGTACTGGGCCAGGTCGTTGGTGCCCACGGACACGAAGTCCACCTCGGCCATGATCTCCCGCGCGACCAGCACGGCCGCCGGGATCTCGATCATCACGCCCGCGCTGGTGATCCCGTGCGCCCGGCAGCGCTGCACGAAGAACCGCGCCTCCTCGGCGGTGGCGACCATCGGCGCCATCACCTTCAGCTCGGCGCCGGTCTCCTTCGCCGCCGCGGCGAGCCCGGCGAGCTGACGCTCCAGCACGTCGGCCCCGATCCCGGGCACGCGCGCGATCCGCAGGCCCCGCACGCCCAGCGCCGGGTTGGGCTCGCCGTCGAGGGTCAGGAACGGCAACGGCTTGTCGGCGCCGGCGTCGAGCGTCCGGGCCGTGACCGGCTTGCCCGCGAAGGCGCCCAGCACGCCGTCGTACACCTCGCGCTGGCGCTTCTCCGAGGGCTCCTCGGTCGCGGACAGGAAGGCGAGCTCGGTCCGGAACAGGCCCACGCCCTGCGCCCGGCGCTCGGCCGCGGCCGCGGCGCCCTCGGCGTCGCCGACGTTGGCCAGCAGCGGGACGAGGTGCCCGTCGGCGGTCCGGCCGGTGCCGTCCCACTCCACCGCCTCGACCGCGTCGACGATCACGGCCGCCTCCTCGGCCGAGTCGACCTCCTCGACGGAGCCGGTGGTCCCGTCGACCACGGCGAAGCCGCCCTCGACCAGCTCCCGCGCCCCCGCACACCCGACGACGGCCGGGATGCCGAGCGAGCGGGCGAGGATCGCCGTGTGGCTGGTCGGCCCGCCCTGCTCGGTGACCAGGGCGAGCGCGATGCCCGGGCGCAGGCCGGCGGTGTCGGCGGGCGCCAGGTCGGCGGCCACGAGGACCGCGGGCTCGGCGAGATCGGCCACGCCGGGCGCGGGCAGGCCCTGCAGCTCGGCGACGATCCGGTCGCGGACGTCGCGGACGTCCGTCGCGCGCTCGCCCATGTAGCCGCCCATCGCGGCGAGCATGTCGGCGAAGGTGTTCGCGGCCTCCCACACCGCCCGCGGCGCCGGCCGGCCCGCGCGGACCAGGTTCTCGGCGTTCTCGAGCAGGGCCGGGTCGCCGACCATCGTGATCGTCGCCTCGAGGACGTCCTTCGCGTCGCCCGTCGCGGCGTCGGCGCGCGCCTGCAGGCGGGCGGACACGAGCTCCATCGCGGGTCCGATCCTGCCCGCTTCGGTGTCCGGGTCGGTGGGAACGGGCCCGACCGGGGGCTCGCCGGGGGCGTCGGCGACGCGCACGACGCGTCCTCCCGCACGCCCGGGACTGGCAGGGATGCCGTTCAGCTGCATTGCGAACTCCCTCGCTCCGTTCGGATGACTTCGTCGTGACCCGTTGACGAACACCAGTAAAACCCACATACTCGGAAACAAGCAAGCCGATTCGGGCACCGATCCGGGAGCGAACGAAGATGTACGCAGCGGAACGACAGCAGTGGCTCCTCACCCGTACCCGCGACGCCGGCCGGGTGGACGTCGGTGCCGTGGCCGAGGAGCTGCAGGTCACGCCGGAGACCATCCGGCGCGACCTCGGCACCCTGGAGCGTCAGGGCCTCGTCCGCCGGGTGCACGGCGGCGCCATCCCCGCCGACCGCCTCGACTTCGAGCCCGCCATCGGCCAGCGCGACACGGTGGCCGGCCCGGAGAAGGAGCGCATCGCCAAGGCCGCCCTGACCGAGCTCGAGGGCTGCCTGACCGTCCTGCTCGACGCGGGCACCACCACCGCCCGTCTCGCCTCGGCCCTGCCGACCGACCGCGAGCTGACCGTCGTCACCAACTCCCTGCCGATCGCCTCGATGCTCGCCACCAGGCCGAACGTCGTGCTGCGGCTGCTCGGCGGCCGCGTCCGTGGCACGACCATGGCGGCGGTCGACGACTGGGCGACCGACACCCTGGCCACCCTCACCGTCGACGTCGCGTTCCTCGGCACCAACGGCTTCTCCCCGGAGCGCGGGCTCACGACGCCCGACCCGGCCGAGGCCGCCGCCAAGCGGGCCATGATCGCCGCCGCCCGGCGTGCCGTCGTGCTGGCCGACGCGGCGAAGTACGGCACCGACCAGTTCGTCCGCTTCGCCCGGCTGGACCAGGTCGACGCCCTGGTCACCGACACCGGGCTCGACGACGCCGCCACCGCCGCCATCGAGGCCGCGGGCCCGCGCGTCGTCCGGGCCTGACCCGAACTCCCGTCCCCACCGACTTCACGAGGAGGTGAAGCGTTGATCGTCACCGTCACCCCCAACCCCAGCCTCGACCGGACCGTCGAGCTGGCCGGGCTGGTCCGCGGCGAGGTGCACCGCGCCCTGTCCGTGCGGCTGGACCCGGGCGGCAAGGGCGTCAACGTCGCTCGCGCGCTCACCCGCGCCGGCGTCGACGCGCTCGCGGTGCTGCCCTCGGGCCGCGCCCCGGGCGGGCGGCTCAACGGCCTGCTCGACGCCCTGGGCGTCCCCGCCGTCACCGTCCCGATCCACGGCGCCACCCGCTCCAACATCACCCTCGTGGAGCCGGACGGCACCACGACGAAGATCAACGAGAGCGGCCCGGTGCTGACCGCCGAGGAGGTCGACGAGGTCACCGAGCAGGCCGTGGCCCGCGCCCGCGGCGCGGACTGGCTGGTGACCTGCGGGTCGCTGCCCGAGGGCATGCCCGTGGACTTCCACGCCGCCCTCGTCCGGCGGGCCGGCGCGCGGACCGCCGTGGACACCAGCGGGGCCCCGCTCGCCGCCGCCGTCGCGGCGCGGCCGGACCTCGTCAAACCCAACCACGAGGAGTTGGCCGAGCTGGTCGGCCGGCCCCTCGCCAGCCTCGGCGACGTGCTCGCCGCGGCCCGTGAGCTCCGCGCCGCCGGGGTCGGCGCGGTCCTCGTCAGCCTCGGCGCCGGCGGCGCCGTGCTGGTCGAGGAGTCCGGCGAGTACCACGCCGCGACCCCGCCCGTGACCGTGCGCAGCACGGTCGGCGCCGGCGACGCCACCCTGGCCGGGTTCCTGGCCGCCGGGGGCGCCGGGCCGGACGCCCTGGCCCGCGCCGTCGCGTACGGCGCCGCGGCCTGCCGCCTGCCGGGCAGCGAGATGCCCGGCCCCCACGAGCTCCCGCTCGCCGACGTCCGCGTCGGGATCCCGCACGCCGACCTCGTCCTCACTGGAGACGCCGCATGACCGACCAGCTGATCACCGCCGATCTCGTCGACCTCGACCTGCCCTCGACCGACCGCCGGGCGGCGGTCCAGGCGCTGGCCGAGCGGCTGCAGAAGGCGGGCCGGGTGACCGACCTCGCGCAGTTCCTCGCCGACATCGAGGCCCGCGAGCAGCAGATGCCGACCGGGCTCGAGGGCGGGATCGGCATCCCGCACTGCCGGTCCGCCGCCGTCACCGTGCCGAGCCTCGCGTTCGGCCGCAGCACCGCAGGTGTCGACTTCGGCGCCGAGGACGGGCCGGCCCGGCTCGTCTTCATGATCGCCGCTCCCGAGGGCGGCGACACCGACCACATGACGGTGCTGGCCGCGCTGGCCCGCCGGCTGGTCCGCAAGGCGTTCAAGGACGAGCTCCTCGGCGCGACCGACGCCGGCCACGTCGCCGACTACATCCGGAAGGAGGTCGGGGCGTGAAGCTGCTGGCCGTCACCGCGTGCCCGACGGGCATCGCACACACCTACATGGCCGCCGAGGCCCTCGAGGTCGCGGCCGAGGAGGCCGGGCACGAGATCGTCGTCGAGACGCAGGGCTCGGCCGGTTCCACCCCGTTCACCCCGGAGCAGCTCGCCGAGGCCGACGCGATCATCCTCGCGGCCGACGTCGAGGTCCGGGACAAGGACCGCTTCGCCCACCTGCCCACGGTGACCGCCGGGGTGAAGAAGGCGATCGGCGGGGCGCCGGGGCTGATCGAGCAGGCGGTCGCGGCCGCCGAGGCGGCCCCGGAGGGGACGGCCGCGGCACCCGCCGAGCCGCAGCTCGCGGTCAAGCAGACCGGCCCCGGTGTCGGGTCGAAGGTCCGCGGCTGGCTGATGACCGGCGTCTCGTACGTCATCCCGTTCGTCGCCGCCGGCGGGCTGCTGATCGCCCTGGGCTTCGCCCTCGGCGGCTATCAGATCAGCGACGCCCCGTCGGTCACCGAGAGCTTCTCCTGGACCTCGCACACCAGCTGGGCGGCCCTGCTGTTCCAGCTCGGCTCGCTGGCCTTCGGTCTGCTGGTGCCGGTGCTGTCCGGCTTCATCGCCTACGCGATCGCTGACCGGCCCGCGCTCGTGCCGGGCTTCGTCGGCGGGCTGGTCGCCGTCGAGGTCCACGCCGGGTTCATCGGCGGCCTCGCCTCCGGTCTGCTCGCCGGTGGCCTCGTCTTCTGGATGAAGAAGTGGAAGGCCCCCAAGGCGATCGCCGGGATCATGCCGGTGCTGGTGCTGCCCCTGGTCGGCACGGCGGTCATCGGCGGGATCATGTTCGTGGTGATCGGACAGCCGCTCGCCGCCGTCACGACCGGCCTCACCAGCTGGCTCAACGGCCTGTCCGGCAGCAACGCGATCCTGCTCGGCGCCCTGCTCGGCCTGATGATGGCCTTCGACATGGGCGGTCCGGTCAACAAGGCCGCCTACGCCTTCGCCGTCGCCGGGCTGTCCACCAACTCGCAGACCGCGCTGCTGATCATGGCCTCCGTGATGGCCGCCGGGATGACCCCGCCGTTGGCCATGGCGCTGGCCACCACCGTCCGCAAGAAGCTGTTCACCGAGGCCGAGCGCGAGAACGGCCGGGCCGCGTGGCTGCTCGGGGCCTCCTTCATCACCGAGGGTGCGATCCCCTTCGCCGCCGCCGACCCGCTGCGCGTCATCCCGTCGCTCATGGCCGGGTCCGCCGTGACCGGTGCCCTGTCGATGGCCTTCGGCTCCACGCTGCGGGCCCCGCACGGCGGCATCTTCGTGGTCCCGCTGATCGGCAACCCGTTCGGCTACCTGGTGGCGATCGTCGCCGGGACGCTCGTCTCCGCCGCGATCGTGATCGTCCTCAAGTCGGTGGGCCAGAAGAAGGCCGCCGCCACCACCGAGTCCACGTCGGCGCCCCGCGCCGCCGCCCACGCCTGATCGTCGTCGAGGGAGAGATCGTCATGGCCGAGCGCCGCGTCAAGGTCGGATCGTCCGTGGGGCTGCACGCCCGCCCCGCCAACCTGTTCTGCAAGGCCGCCGGGCAGCAGCCCGCGAAGGTCACCATCGCCGCGGGCGACCGCGGCCCGGTCGACGCCCGCAGCATCCTCTCGGTGCTGGGGCTCGGCGTGAACTCCGGTGAGGAGGTCGTCCTGACCAGCAGTGACGACGCCGAGGGCGAGGCCTCGCTCGACGCGCTGGCCGAACTGCTGGCCACCGACCTGGACGCCGTCCCGAGCTGACGTCCGCGCCCCGACCCGGCGGGCGGCCCCACGCGGGGCCGCCCGTCCGGCGTTCTCGGGGCTCCGGCGTGAGGACCCGGATGTCAACGGCGGGTTACGGCCTGCCGTCAGCGATGGCCCCGTCCCGGCGCGGGCGCGACGATGGCGGTCGTCCCGCCGTTCCCGACGCCGCGAGCGGCCCCTCCCGTGAACGGAGCCCCAGCACGGTGACCGCGAGCGCCCACCGCACCGAACTCCTCGCCCCGGACTCCCTGGCCGCGCACTCCGGCGTCGTCTCCGAGACCGAGCACAGCGCCCTGCGCGCCGACATCCGCAGGCTCTCGACGATGCTCGGCCGGACGGTCGCGCTGCAGGCCGGCGACGAGGTGCTCGAGCTCGTGGAGGAGGTCCGCAAGCTCGCCCGGGAGGCGGGCGGGGAGGGCGGCGACCCGGACGCCGTGACCCGCCGGCTGTCCGGCCTGGACACCGGCACCGCCGTCGTCCTGGCCCGGGCCTTCTCGCAGTACTTCCAGCTGGCCAACGTCGCCGAGCAGCTGCACCGCTCCCGGGAGCTGCGCAACCTGCGTCCGACCGACCGCCGCCCGCTGCACACGGTGCTGGAGCGGCTGGCCGCCGAGGCCGACCGCGGCGCGGTGCAGGAGGTCCTGGCCCGGGCCCAGCTGCGGCCCGTGTTCACCGCGCACCCCACCGAGTCCTCCCGGCAGTCCGTCCTCGCGATCCTCCGCCGGGTGGCCGAGGGACTCGACCACGGGGCGTCGGACGACGAGCTGGGCGCGCTGGTCGACCTGCTCTGGCAGACCGACGAGATCCGGCCCGGCAAGCCCACCGTCACCGACGAGGCCCGCGGTGTCGCCTGGTTCATGGAGCAGCTCGGCACCCGGACCGTGCCGGACCTGATCGGGGAGTTCGAGGCCGAGGTGCGCGCGCACGGCTTCGAGGTCCCGCCGGGCTCGCGCCCGCTCAGCCTGGGCTGCTGGGTCGGCGGCGACCGGGACGGCAACCCGAACGTCACGCCCGAGGTGACCCGCGAGGTCCTGGAGCTGTACTCGGACCGCGCGCTGCGGATCCACGGCGCGCTGGTCGATCAGCTGATCCAGGAGCTGTCGATCTCCACCCGGGTGATGGGCGTGTCCGAGGAGCTGCGCGGCGCTCTCGCCCGCGACCGCCGGTCGCTGCCCGAGGTGCACGACCGGTTCATCCGGCTCAACGCCCACGAGCCGTACCGGCTCAAGCTGTCCTACGTCCGGGCGCGGCTGGACAACACCCGGGCAAGGATCGCGAACCACGGCCCGCACGTCGCCGGGCGGGACTACCTGGGTGTGGCCGAGTACGTCGCCGACCTGGGGATCCTGGACCGCTCGCTGCGCGGGCACCTGGGCGCGCGGATCGCCGGCGGCACCCTCGCCCGCGCGATCCGCGCGGCCCGCGCGCTCGGCCTGCACCTCGCCGAGCTGGACATCCGCGAGCACAGCCAGAAGCACCACGACGCCCTCGGCGCGATCTACGACGAGCTCGGTGAGCTCGACAAGCCGTACGCGGAGCTGACCCGCGAGGAGCGCCGGGAGCTGCTGTCGCGGGAGCTGCAGGGGCACCGGCCGCTGATCCGCCGGCACTACGGCGTGCCCGAGGCCGCGGCACCGGTCATCGCGACCTTCGACATGCTGCACGAGGTCCAGCACGAGTTCGGCCCGGAGGTCGCCCGGACCTACATCGTGTCGATGGCCCGGGACGTCGACGACCTGCTCGCCGTCGCCGTCCTCGCCCGCGAGTCGTACATGGTGGAGCTGAACTCGAACCCGCGCTCGTCGGTGGACCTGGTGCCGCTGTTCGAGACGGTCGAGGAGCTCTCCCAGGCGGGCCCGCTGCTCGAGGGACTGCTCTCCGATCCCGGCTACCGGCAGCAGGTGCGCAACCGCGGCGACCTGCAGGAGATCATGCTGGGGTACTCGGACTCCAACAAGGGCGCCGGCATCACCAGCTCGCAGTGGGAGATCCACCGGGCCCAGCGGCAGCTGCGGGACGTCGCCGCGAGACACGGCGTGACGCTGCGGCTCTTCCACGGCCGCGGCGGCTCGGTCGGCCGCGGCGGCGGGCCCGCGGGCGAGGCGATCGCGTCGGCCCCCTACGGCAGCGTCGACGCCGCGATGAAGCTCACCGAGCAGGGCGAGGTCATCTCGGACAAGTACTCGCTGCCCTCGCTCGCGCACGACAACCTGGAGATCCTGCTCGCCGCGATGCTCGACGCGAGCGTGCTGCACAAGGCCTCCCGCTGGCCGGACGAGACCCTGGCCCGCTGGGACGAGGTCATGACATGCGTGTCCGAGGCGGGCAAGAAGGCGTACCGCGAGCTGGTCGGCGACCCGGCGCTGCCGGAGTTCTTCACCGCCGCGACCCCGGTCGACGAGCTGGGCCGGCTCAACGTGGGCTCCCGGCCGTCGAAGCGCCCCGGCAAGGGCACCCCGTCGCTCGACGACCTGCGCGCGATCCCCTGGGTTTTCGGCTGGACCCAGACCCGGATGGTCGTGCCCGGCTGGTACGGCCTGGGCAGCGGCCTGAAGGCGGCCCGCGAGGCGGGCTACGGCGAGGTCCTCGACGAGATGCGCGAGTGGGCGTTCTTCGCCAACCTGCTCGGCAACGTGGAGATGACGCTGGCCAAGACGGACCTGCGGATCGCCTCCTACTACGTCTCGACGCTGGTCGACCCGGGCCGGCAGGAGCTGTTCGAGCTGGTCCGCGCCGAGCACGGGCGCACCCTGCGCGAGGTCCTGGCGCTCACCGGCGACCCGGTGCTGCTCGACCGGCACCCGGTGCTGCGCAACACCCTCGCGGTGCGCAACGGCTACCTCGAGCCGCTGCACCACCTGCAGGTCGAGCTGCTCGACCAGCGCCGCCGCCGGGGCGGTGCCGACGGTGGGGAGGACCCCGACCTCGAGCGCGCCCTGCTGCTCACGATCAACGGCATCGCGGCGGGGATGAAGAACACCGGCTGATGCGCGAACGGCCCGCCGCGTGCGGCCGCTCGACGGTCAGTCCGCGCTCACCACCGGCTCGGAGCTGCGGGAACGGGGGACGGCGACGTCCGTGGGCACCCCGCGCCCGCGCAGCACCACGGCCTCGCCGACCTGCCAGTGCCGCGCCTCCTCGGGGTCCGCGAGGGCGACCGCCGCCCCGGAGGCCGCGATCCCGCCGCGCGACTTGGCCAGGTCGGTGAGCCGCGCCGCCTCGTTCACCGGGTCGCCGATCACGGTGTACTCGTAGCGCCGGGGGTCGCCGACGTTGCCGGCCACGGCGTCGCCGGCCGACACCCCGATCCCCGCCGAGAGCTCGGGCAGCTCGTCGCCCAGCCGGTCGCACAGCACGCGGGCGGCCGCCAGCGCGCGACCCGCCGGGTCGTCGACCGTGACCGGCGCGCCGAACACGGCGAGCGCGGCGTCGCCCTCGAACTTGTTGATCCAGCCGCCGTGCTCCTCCACCACGCCGACGACGACGGCGAAGAACTCGTTGAGCACCTCGACGACCTCGGCGGGCGGCCGCTCCGCCGCCATCCTGGTGGAGCCGACGAGGTCGACGAACAGCACGGCCACCCGGCGGACCTCGCCGCCGAGCTCGACGTCGTCGGACGCGGCGGCGGCCCGGGCCACCTCCCGCCCGACGTGCCGGCCGAACAGGTCGCGGATCCGCTCCCGCTCCCGCAGCCCCTCGACCATCGTGTTGAACCCGGCCTGCAGCCGGCCGAGCTCGGTGTGGTCGTAGACCGGGACCGCGACGTCGAGATCGCCCTTCTCGACGCGCTGCATGGCCCGCCGCACCGCGATCACGGGGTCGGCGGTGGACCGGGCGGCGCCGATCGTGGTGAGGAAGCCGGCGAAGAGGGCGGCGGCACCGATCCCGAGGATCATCACGGCCAGCCGGTCCACCGTGACGTCCCGGAACACCAGCGCCGTGGTCCCGGCGAGGAGCAGCCCGAACACCGGGACGGCGGTGCCCAGCGCCCAGAACAGCACCGGCCGCAGGAGCACGCCCGGCAGCGCCCGGCTCCGCGGCGGCACGCCGGCCAGGACGACCGACGCCGGTCCGCGCAGGATCCGTTCGCCCAGCAGGTAGGACAGCGAGCAGGTGGCGACCCCGCCGATGGTGATCGTGGCGGCGACCGAGAAGGCCAGCCGGGGCGAGAACTGCAGGTTGAGCAGCGCGAACAGCACGACGGCGCCGGCCCAGAGGACGGCGAGCACCACCACCAGCCGCAGCGGGCCGTGGAGCACGAGGCGCCGCGCACGCCGCTCCGGGTCGACCCGGGCACCGCGGCCGCGCAGCCGGAACAGCGCCCGCCCGACCACCAGCCCCAGCGGCGTGACGACGACGAGATAGCCCGCGAACACCGCGATGTTGACCAGCCGGACCTGCCCCGGATCGGCGACCCGCCCGTCCGGCACCACCCACGCGGCCAGCACGAACACGACGGCCGCGCCACCGAGGTTCGCCAGGGCGACCGCGGCGCTGAGCAGCAGCCGGACCGGCAGCCCCAGGACGAAGCCACCGGGCCGCAGCTGACGGTCCGCCATGGGCGGAGTCTAGGCCGAACGGGGGAGCGGCTCAGGCGGGGCGGACCGTCCCGGTCAGGTGCACCGCGCCCTTCCGGTTCCGGACGGCCAGGTCCCAGCCCTCCTCCGCCGGCTCGGTCACCAGCTCGACCATGGACGGCAGGAGCAGCGGCCTGCGGAAGCCCACCTCAAGTGTCGCCGCCTCCGGCACCCGACCCTGCAGCGCGGCGAGCGCCCGGGCGGCCGTCCACATCCCGTGCGCGATCGCCCGCGGGAACCCGAAGGCCTTGGCCGTGACCGGGTTGAGGTGGATCGGGTTCACGTCCCCGCTCACCGCCGCGTACCGGCGCCCGGCGTCGGCCGGCACCCGCCACACCGCGGCCGCGGGACCGTCGACCTCGGGCAGGTCCGGCAGCTCGCCGGCGAGGCCGGTCGGGGCCTGGGCGCCGCGGGCCAGGTAGGTGCTGCGCCCGTCCCAGACCCGGGCGCCGTCGACGGACACCTCGGCCACCAGATCGACCTGGGCACCGCGGGGGTGCGCGGCGAACCGCTCGGCCCGCACCCGGAGGTCCAGCCGCTCACCGAGCCCGACCGCCCGGTGCACGGTGATCCGGTTGGCGACGTGCACGAGCCCCGGCAGCGGCAGCGGGAAGGACCGCGCGGCCATCAGCCCGATCTGCAGCGGGAAGGCCAGGACGTGCGGGTAGGTGAGCGGCAGCGCGTCGCCCAGCGGGAACCCGCACACCCGCGCGTAGTCCGCGAGGTGCCCGACCTCCGGCGTGACCGTCCGCTCGAGGACCGTGTCCGGCAGCGTGCGGGCCCGCCCGGGCAGGACCGCGCCGACCGCCGCCTTCGCGTAGAGGCCGATCATCACGCCCCCAGCATCGACTGGCCGCACACCCGCACGACCTGCCCGTTGACCCCGCCGGAGTCGGCCTGGCCGAGCCAGCCGATCGTCTCGGCGACGTCGACCGGGAGCCCGCCCTGGCGCAGCGAGTTGACCCGCCGGCCGGCCTCGCGGGTGCCGAGCGGCATCCTCGCGGTCATCTCGGTCTCGATGAAGCCGGGCGCGACCGCGTTGATCGTCACCCCCTGCTCGGCGACGACGGGCGCGAGCGCGCGGACCATGCCGATGATCCCGGCCTTGGAGGCCACGTAGTTGGCCTGCCCGCGGTTGCCGGCGATGCCGCTCTGCGAGGACACGCAGACGATCCGCGAGCCGTCCTGCAGCAGGGTGCCGTCGGCCAGCAGCGCCTCGGTGATCCGCAGCTGCGCGCGCAGGTTGACGTTCAGCACCGCGTTCCACCGGTCCGGGTCCATGTTGGCCAGCAGCTTGTCCCGGGTGATGCCGGCGTTGTGCACCAGCAGGTCCACCCGGCCGTGCCGCTGTTTCAGGTGCGCGATCAGCCGCTCCGGCGCGTCGACGGCGGTGATGTCGAGCTGCAGCGCCGTGCCGCCGGTGCGGTTGGCCACCGCCGCCAGGTTCTCCCCGGCCGCCGGGACGTCGACGACGACGAGGGCGGCCCCGTCCCGCGCCAGGGTGTCGGCGATCGCCGCGCCGATGCCCCGGGCCGCCCCCGTGACCACGGCGACCCGCCCGACCAGCGGCTTCTCCGGCAGGGTCGGGCTGTCCATCGCGGCCGGGTCCCGCGGCGTCCCGACCGGCGCGCCGATCCGCACGACCTGCCCGTCGACGTAGGCCGAGCGGGCGGACAGGAAGAACCGGACCGAGCTGTCGACGGCCGCGGGCGGCGCGTCGGCCGCCACCACCAGCAGGTTCGCGGTCGCGCCCGCGCGCAGCTCCTTGGCGATCGTGCGCACCAGGCCGTCGAGCGCCTGGGCGGTCGCGGCCGCCTCGACGCCGGACCTCGCCGACGCCTCCGCCGGCTCCGCACCGAGCAGCAGCAGCCGCCCGGACGGGGCCAGCTTGCGCACGGCCGGGGTGAGGATCGCGCGGGCCGCGGCGAGGTCGTCGAGCGTGGTGGCCGCCGTCAGGTCGACGACGACCGCGGCGAGCTTCTGCTCCCCCACCGCGTCGACCACCTGCTGGCCGGACTCCTCGACCAGCGCCGTGATCGGCTTCGCGAAGCGGCCGGCGCCCACCGAGGTGACCAGCGCGGGCCCGGGCAGCAGCGCCTGGCCGGGTTCGTAGCGGCGCAGCAACGGCACCCGCGGCACGCCGAGCCGGCCGGCGAGGGCGGTGTTGGAGAGGTCCCGGAAGCGGTCGGTGCTCATGTCTCCTCCGCGGGAGAGAGTGCTGTGCTGATCGGGCCGGTGCTGGTCGGGCCGGTGCTGATCGGGCCGGTGCTGGTCGAGCCGGCGCTCGTCGGGCCGGTGCGCATCAGGCCGCCTCGAGGATCGCGACGACGCCCTGGCCGCCGGCGGCGCAGATCGAGATCAGCCCGCGCGCCTTCTTCCCGTCCCGGCCGGTGCCCTTCTCGTGCAGCAGCTTCGCCAGGGTGGCGACGATGCGGCCGCCGGTCGCGGCGAACGGGTGCCCGGCGGCGAGCGACGAGCCCGTGACGTTGAGCTTCGACCGGTCGATCGAGCCGAGCGGGGCGTCGAGGCCGAGCCGGTCCTTGGCGAACTCGACGTCCTCCCACGCCTTGAGGGTGGCGAGCACCGTCGAGGCGAAGGCCTCGTGGATCTCGTAGAAGTCGAAGTCCTGCAGGGTGAGCCCGTTGCGCTCGAGCAGCCGCGGCACGGCGTACACCGGCGCGGTCAGCAGCCCGTCGCGCCCGTGCTCGTGGTCGGCTCCGCGAGCTCCGCCGCCGTGCACGTAGTCGACGGCGGCGGTCTCGGCGTCGACGAAGTGGGCCAGCACCGGCAGCTTGTGCTCGGCGGCCCACTCGTCCGAGCCGAGCAGGGCGAGCGCGGCGCCGTCCGTCAGCGGGGTCGAGTTGCCCGCGGTCATGCTGGCCTCGTCGCCGAACTGCCTGCCGAACACCGGCTTGAGCTTCGCCAGCTTCTCCACCGACGAGTCCGGGCGGAGGTTGTCGTCCCGGGTCAGCCCCAGGTAGGGGGTGACCAGGTCGTCGAAGAAACCGCGCTCGTAGGCGGCGGCGAGGTTGCGGTGGCTGGCGGCCGCCAGCTCGTCCTGCGCCTCGCGGGAGACGCCCCACTCCCGGGCGGTGATCGCCGCGTGCTCGCCCATGGACAGTCCGGTGCGCGGCTCGGAGTTGCGCGGGATGTCCGGCACGATCTGCCCCGGCCGGAGCTTCGCGAGCAGCGCCAGCCGCTGCTGCACCGTCTTCGCGCCGTTCAGCGCGACGAGCACCTTGCGCAGGTCCTCGTTGACCGCGATCGGGGCGTCGCTCGCGGTGTCGACCCCGCCCGCGACACCGCTCTCGATCTGCCCCAGCGCGATCTTGTTCGCCACCAGGATCGTGGCCTCGAGCCCGGTCCCGCATGCCTGCTGGACGTCGTAGGCCGGGGTGGAGGGGGCCAGCCGCGACCCGAGCACCGCCTCGCGGGTGAGGTTGAAGTCGCGCGAGTGCTTGAGCACGGCCCCGGCGACCACCTCGCCCAGCCGCTCGCCGGCCAGCCCGTGGCGGGCGACCAGCCCGTCGAGCGTGGTGGTGAGCATGTCCAGGTTCGACGCGCGGGCGTAGCGCCCGTTGGCACGCGCGAACGGGATCCGGTTGCCCCCGATGACGGCGGCGCGCCGCGGTGTGGACGGCATGGCGTTCCCTTCTCGAGCGGATGGGCCCTGCGGTGTCGCGGTGTTACCCACGAGTAGCCAGAACTCAGAGTACCCGGTACCGTCGGTTTCATGAAGGCGGAGGCGAAGCTCGCGCGCGACCGGCGCGACTCCCGGTGGGACGCCCACCGCGAGCAGCGCCGTGCCGAGCTCGTCCGTACCACCGTCGCGGCCATCCGGCAGCACGGGGCCGGGGTGGGGATGGACGAGATCGCCGCCGCCGCGGGCACGTCCAAGACCGCCGTCTACCGGCACTTCCGCGACCGTGCAGGGCTCTACACCGCGGTGTGCGAGGCCGTCGCGCGGCTGCTCACGGGCCAGATCCGGCGCGCCACCGACCGGGCGCTCGCCGCGGGCGCCGGTCCGCACGCCGCCGTCGCCGCCGGGATCGACGCGTACCTGCGGCTGATCGAGTCCGACCGCGAGGTGTACCGGTTCGTGGTACAGCGCCCGCTGCTCGGGGCCGCCGTCGCCGGCGCCGACCCCGTCACCGATCTCGTGACCGTCATCGGCGACCAGGTCGCCGAGGTGATCGGGACCTACCTGCCCGACGCGCCCGCGGCGCGCACCTGGGGCCACGCCCTCGTCGGGCTGGTCCGCGGGGCCGCCGACGACTGGCTCGCCCGGCCCGCCGGCACCACCCGGGACCAGCTCACCGCCCGTCTCACCGACCTCGCCTGGACCGGCCTCGCCGGCCTGGCGACCACCTCCGGCTCCGCCGCGAGCACCGGCCCGAGCGCAGCCCGCGCGGGCGACACCGGCTCGGGCGCGGCGCGCGGAGCCACGACCAGTACCGCAGGAGGCACCGCATGACCCCGTCCGTGGACGCGCTCCGCTCCACCCTCGACGGCCGCTGGGCGGACGTCCGGAGCTCGGTCCGGGAGCAGATGGCCCGGTTCCGCCCGGTCGATCCCGACCTGTCGGTCGAGGAGTACCGCGCCAGGGTGCTCGAGCTGGTGCACGAGCTCGCCTCGACGGGCCAGCCGCACACCGGGTTCTCGCCCGAGTACGGCGGCAAGGGCGACGTCGGCGGTGTCGTCACCGCCTTCCAGGCACTGGGCTACGGCGACCTCTCGCTGCTGGTCAAGGCCGGGGTCCAGTGGGGCCTGTTCGGCGGTGCGGTGCAGGTGCTGGGCACCGAGCGGCACCACGAGCGGTACCTGCGGCAGATCATGGACGGCGAGCTGCTCGGGTGCTTCGCGATGACCGAGACCGGCCACGGGTCGGACGTCCAGCACCTGCGCACCACGGCGACCTACGACCCGGTCGCCGAGGAGTTCGTGATCGACACCCCGGAGCCGGGGGCGCGCAAGGACTACATCGGCAACGCCGCGCGGGACGGCCGGATGGCGGTGGTGTTCGCCCAGCTCGTCACGGGCGGGCAGGGCCACGGCGTGCACGCCTTCCTGGTCCCGATCCGCGACGACGCGGGCGCCCCGATGCCCGGCGTCGAGATCGGCGACTGCGGGCACAAGGCCGGGCTCAACGGCGTCGACAACGGGCGGCTGACCTTCCGCTCGGTCCGCGTGCCGCGCGAGGCCCTGCTCAACCGGTTCGCCGACGTCTCGCCGGACGGCACCTACACCAGCTCGATCGAGAACGAGGGACGCCGCTTCTTCACGATGCTCGGCACGCTGGTCCGCGGCCGGATCAGCGTCGCGGGCGGGGCCGGCAGCGCCGCGCAGAAGGCGTTGGCCCTCGCGATCCGCTACGGCGAGCGCCGCCGGCAGTTCGCCGACCCGGGCACCGGTCAGGAGACCGCGATCCTCGACTACCGCGCCCACCAGCGGAAGCTGCTGCCCGCGCTGGCCACCACCTACGCGCTGCAGTTCGCGCAGGACGACCTCGTGGCGGAGATGCACCGGCTGCAGGCGCCCCGGAGCGACCGGCCCGACGCCCAGCCGGACGAACAGGCGCAACGCGCGCTGGAGAGCCGCGCCGCGGGCGTCAAGGCGATCGGCACCTGGCACGCCACGCGCACGATCCAGACCTGCCGCGAGGCCTGCGGCGGCGCGGGCTACCTCTCGGTGAACCTGCTGCCGCAGCTCAAGGCGGACACGGACGTCTTCACCACCTTCGAGGGCGACAACACCGTCCTGCTCCAGCTGCTCGCGAAGAACCTGCTGGCGGACTACGGCAAGCGCGTGCAGAAGCTCTCGCCGCTCGGGCTGGCCCGGTTCGTCGGCGGGCAGGCCCTCGACGCGGCCGCCGAGCGGACGGGCGCCAACAAGCTGCCGCGCCGGCTCCCCGGCCGCGGCTTCCGTCCGCGCGACCGCGCCGAGCAGCGCCGGCTGATCGCGGACCGGGCCGAGCACCTGCTGGCGGGCGTCGCGCGGCGGCTGCGCCCGGCGCTGAAGAAGGGCGCCGACCAGTTCGCGATCTTCAACGCGGCCCAGGACCACCTGCTCGACGCCGCCCGCGCGCACGTCGACGTCCTGGTGCTCGACGCGTTCGTGGCCGGGATCGAGCGGGCCGCCGACCCCTCGGTGAAGGCGCTGCTCGAGACGGTGTGCGATCTGCACGCGCTCGCCACGATCGAGCGGGACCGGGCCTGGTACCTCGAGCACGGCCGGCTCACGGCCGCCGAGACCCGCGCCGTGGTCGCCGCGGTCAACGAGCTGTGCGGGGAGCTGCGCCCGCACGCGCGGCTGCTCGTCGACGCCTTCGGCATCCCCGAGGGCTGGATCGCCTGCCCGCTGCTGGAGGACCCGGCCGCGGAGAGCGGGGCGACCGCGTCGGTGCCCGAGATGGTCGGGTGAGCCCGGGAGGTTGCCTCGAAGGGCCGAGCGTCACAGGTCGTTCGGCGCCGTAACGGTCTCCGTCACTCCTTCGATGGACGGGTAGCACGGCGGTCGCCCGTGCGGCTCCCCGAAGCCGCGCGGAGTAGCCGTCGCCCGCTCCCTGTTGGTCCATCCGGTGGAGGACGCGCCGATGCGGCGATCCCGCGTGCGCCCGGTTGCGCTGCTCGCGCTGCCGTTCGCCCTGGGAGCCGTGCTGCTCGCGTGCGCCGCCCCCACCACGGACCCGGCGCCGGCGCCGCGGGCGGCTCCCGAGGTGCTGCCCTACGTCGACGTCTCGCTGCGGCCCTCCCCGCTGCCCGACATGGTCGCGCAGACCGGGGTCCGCTCGGCCGTCCTCGCCTTCGTGCTCTCCGCCGACGGGAGCTGCACGCCCTCCTGGGGCGGCCAGACGCCGATCACCGACCCGGTGGTGGTCGAGGCGGCGGGCTCACTCGAGCAGGTCACCGTCGCCACCGGCGGCGCGACCGGCACCTACCTGGAGAACGCCTGCCCCGACGCCGAGTCCCTGGCCGGGGCGTACCGCACCGCACTCGCGTCCGTCGGGGCCACCCGGCTCGACGTCGACGTGGAGACCGGGATCGACGCCGCGAAGGTCGCCGGCGCGCTCGCGCTGCTCGAGGGCGTCGACGTCACCCTGACCCTTCCCGTGCAGGACGCCGCGCACGGGCTGACCGCGGCCGCGCTCGACCTGGTCCGCACGGTCGAGGCCCGCGGCGTCGATGCCCGGGTCAACGCGATGGTCATGAACTTCCCCGACGGGGGCGACTGGTCCGGAACGATCCTGCGGGCCACGGACGCGATCGTCGGGCAGCTGGACCGCGACCCGTCGCGGACCGGCATCACCCTCATGCTCGGCCGGAACGACACCGGTCCGGTCACCACCCTCGCCGACGCCGCGCGCGTCGCCGGGGTCGCCCGGGACCGCGGCATCGGCGCCGTCGGCCTGTGGTCCGTGGGACGCGACAACGGCGACTGCCCCGGCAACGCCACCGCGTCCTACGCGTGCAGCGGGATCGAACAGACCCGCTTCGCCTTCACCCGGACGGTCCGCGACGTGAGCGCGGGCCTCGCTCCCCCGGAGGACGTCACCCCATGATCGACGACGAGACCCGCGCCCGGCGGTCCGTCCCGGTTCCCCGCCGGCCCCTCGACGACGTGGACCTCGACGACGCGCCGCTCGGGTCGCCGGCCGCGCCGCTGTTCACCCCGGTGGACCCGCCGCGGAGCGTGCCCGGAGCCTGGGACGCGGGACGGGCGCCGCGAGCGTGGGACGCGACCCGGGTGTCCGACGCGCCGGAGTGGCACGCGACCCGGGTCTCCGACGCCCCGGCGTGGGACGCGACCCGGGTCTCCGACGCGCCGGGGTGGGACGCGGACGCGACCCGCGTGTCGCCGGGGGCCTCGTGGGACGCGCCGGCCGACGCCACGGCCCTCGCCGGCACGCCGGCGATCGAGGCCACCACGGCGATCTCGGCGCGGCGCAGGGCGGAGCTGGCGGCCGAGTCGCCGATCGACGCCACCGCCGCGATCGCCTCCGTACGCCCGGTGTTCGTCGACGAACGGGGCCGTCGCACCCGCGGCATCAAGTTCGGCATCTACAGCGTGGTCGCCGTGTGCATCGTGTTCCTCGCCGTGGTCGGGATCAGCCTCGCCGCCGGGAACCGCGGACCGCTGATGGAGATCCCGCTGCTCGGGGGCGCGAGCCCCGCCGAGGCCAGCGACACGGTCGACACGAACGAGATCGCCCCGCCGCCGGAGCCGGTGGCCGAGGCCCCCGCCCCCACCACGGCCGCCCGGCCCGCGGCCACCACCACCCGCGCCCCCGCCCGGGCCGTCCCGGTCGCGCCGGTGCAGGTCACCACCACGGCCCCCGCCCCCACCACCACGGTCGAGCCCGCCCCGACCACCACGACCGCCCCGAGCCCCACGACTCGCACCCGTGGGCCGCGGAACACCAACTCCGAGGGGGGCGGCAACACCGGCACGGAGACGGCCACCGACCCCGCCCGGATCGCGGCGCCGGTCACCAACCCGTGAGCGAACGGCACTCTCGCTCATACCTGCTGAACGAGAGTGCCGCTCACTCCACCGTCCGCGATCGGTGAGGCACCTCGGCCCCGCTTCCCGAGAACNCTCACACCTGGTGAGCGAGAGCGCCGTTCGATCGGCGCGGAGCGATCAGCTCGCGATCCGCGCGGCGCACGCGTCCCGGTCCCCGGCGTAGGCGGGGTCCTGGGCCGCGGCCAGCCGCAGGTGCGGCAGGGCGTCGGCGTGCCGGCTCTGCCGCTGCAGCGTGCGCCCCAGCAGGTACCGGGCGTACGGGTCGCTCGGCGCGAGCTCGACCGCCCGGGCCAGCGTCTCCTCGGCCCGGCGCAGCTGCGCGGACCGGTAGTACGCCCGCCCGAGGAGCAGGGCCCCGGCCGCGGTGTCGCGCAGCTCGTCGACCAGCGGCGCCAGCAGCTCGAGGGCCTCCAGCGGACGGCCTGCCTCGAGGCTCCCCTCCGCCAGGCGGTAGATCAGTGCGTTCTCCATCGCAGCCTCCCTTCGCGCCGTCCAACCACATACCCCCTCCCCCTATTCCGGCGCCGTGCTCGACCCCTTGCCGCTCTGCTCCCCGGAGTCCCGCGTACCGGCGTCGCGCCCACCACGAGCCCAACGCCCCACACCCGTCGCGCCGCCGCACACCCACCCGATCCGGACCCCACACCGGAGGCGTTCGCGTCACACCTCGTCGACGGGTTGTGCGACGCACCGCCGGATGTGTCAGCTGGGACAGCGCCCACAGCGCCGGGCATTTCGTTCGCGGTGGCGCCCGAGCTTCGACCAACCCCCGCCGGATGTGCAGCCCGGGGAGCGTCCGGGCAGTTCGTTCGCGGCGGCGCCCGAGCTTCCGCCAGACCGCCCGGCGGATGTGCAGCCCGGGGAGCGTCCGGGCAGTTCGTTCGCGGCGGCGCCCGAGCTTCCGCCAGACCGCCCGGCGGATGTGCAGCCCGGGGAGCGTCCGGGCAGTTCGTTCGCGGCGGCGCCCGAGCTTCCGCCAGACCGCCCCTCCCACACCCGACAGAGCTCCGCACAGCTCGTCGACCGGATGTGCCACGAACCTCCTGGGTGTGCGCCAGGCCCACGCCAGGCGTGCGGCGCTCCACCCGTTGTGCGAGGGCCCCCGCCCGTTGTGCAGCGCCCCCGCCCGTTGTGCAACGCCCCCGCCCGTTGTGCAACGCCCCCGCCCGTTTGTGCGGCGCCTCGCCCGGTGCGTGGCGCCCCACCCGATGTGCGGCGCGCCGCCCGTTGTGCCAGGCCCCTCCGGTCGTGCTGCCCCACCACCGCGAGGAACCAGGAGGGAGCGATCACAACCTCCGCACGCCCACATCCGGTGCGCGCCACACCACGGCCCGGAGCTCCGGACGCTGCATCCGTCCCGGATACCGTGCGGGCATGGACCTGGACGACCTCCGCGCGGTGCTGTTCGACATGGACGGCACGCTCGTCGACTCCGACGCCGCGGTCGAGCGCGCCTGGCGGACCTGGTCGGCGGAGTACGGCGTGGCTCCCGGGCCCGTGCTGGCGGTGGCGCACGGCCGCCCGTCGACGCCCACGGTCCGCGAGGCCCGACCCGACCTCGACGAGGCGGGCGTGGCCGCGGCCGCCGCCCGTCAGCTCGAACTGCAGTACACCGATCTCGACGACGTCCGGGAGATCCCCGGCGCCCGCCGCCTGCTCGGCCTGCTCGACGTCCTCGGCCTGCCCTGGGCGGTCGTGACGAGCGCCGACCGCCGGCTGACCGACGTCCGGCTGCGCGCGGCCGGGATCACCCCGCCCCCGGTCGTCGTGACCAGTGAGGACATCACCACCGGCAAGCCGGACCCGGAGGGCTACCTGCGCGCCGCGAAGGCACTCGGCGTGGATCCCGCGGCCTGCCTCGTCGTCGAGGACACCGAGCCCGGGCTCGCCGCCGGGCGGGCCGCGGGCGCCCGCACCGCCGCGCTGCGCGGCCTGCGCGGCGACCTCTCACTCACCGGCCTCGACGACCTCGCCGACCTGCTCAGCGAGTGGGCGCCACCCCTCCCCGCCCGGGACCGCCGCGACTAGCGAGCCGGCGCCACCCCTCCCCGCCTCGGGACCGCCGTGACCAAGGAGTGTGCGTGGTCGTGAGTGGCGACGGCCGCCGGCGACCGTCGCCACTCCCGGAACGTCAGCGGTAGCGCTCCACGATCCGCCGCTTCACCAGCTTGCCCGTGGGCGTGCGGGGCAGGGAGTCGGTGAAGTCGACGGTGCGCGGGCACTTGTAGTGCGCGATCCGGGACCGGACGAACTCCAGCAGCTCGCGCTCCAGCTCCGGCCCCGGTGTCGCCCCCTCCGCGGGCACCACGACCGCCTTGACCTGCTCGCCCATCTCCTCGTCCGGCACGCCGATCACGCCGACGTCGTGCACCGCGGGGTGCAGGGCGAGCGCGTCCTCGATCTCCTGCGGGTAGATGTTCACCCCACCCGAGATGATCATGAAGGACTTGCGGTCGGTGAGGTAGAGCCAGCCGTCGTCGTCGACGTACCCGATGTCGCCGGTGGTCGCCCACAGTGGATGCTCCGGGTGCCGGGACTCGGCCGTCTTGCCGGGGTCGCCGTGGTAGGCGAAGGTCTCGATGTCCCGCTCGAAGTAGATGGTGCCGATCTGCCCGGGGGGCAGCTCCGCGCCGTCGTCGCCGCAGATCCGCAGGATCCCGACCTTGGCCTGGCCCACCGACCCGGGGTGCTCCAGCCACTCGGCCGAGCTGATCCGGGTGGCGCCCGGCGACTCGGTGGAGCTGTAGTACTCCTCGAGCACCGGCCCCCACCACTCGATCATCTTCCGCTTGACCTCGATCGGGCAGGGTGCCGCCGCGTGCACCGCGACCCGCAGCGAGGACAGGTCGTAGCGGTGGCGCACCTCGTCGGGCAGCTTGAGCATGCGGACGAACATCGTCGGCACCCATTGGCTGTGGGTGATCCGGAAGCGCTCGATGTCCGCGAGCGACCGCTCGGCGTCGAACCGGTCCGCGATCACCAGCGTGCCGCCGAGGGCGTGCACCATGGCGCCGAAGCGCAGGGGCGCGGAGTGGTACTGCGGCGCCGGCGAGTAGTAGACGGAGTCGCGGCCGAAGGCGTAGGCCTCGCCGAAGCCGGTGAGCATCGGGTCGCCGGGCTCGTCGACCTGCCGCTCCGGCAGTTCCCGCTTGATCCCCTTCGGGCGTCCGGTGGTGCCCGAGGAGTAGAGCATGTCCATGCCGCAGGGCTGGTCCTCGAGCGGGCCCGGCTCGTGCGCCGCGAGCGCCGCCTCGTAGTCCTCGTGCCCCGGGATCGGGCCGCCGACGGCGAGGCGCAGCTCGACCTTCGGCGTCTCGGCCACGATCTCCTCGGCCGTGCCGGACAACGCCGCCGAGACCACGAGGACCCGCGCCTCGCAGTCCGACACGATGTAGGCGACCTCGGCGGGCGAGAGATGGCTGTTCACCGCGGTGACGTAGAGCCCGCAGCGCAGCGCCGCCCAGTAGACCTCGAACACCTCCGGGCGGTTCTCCAGCACGAAGGCCACGTGGTCGCCCCGGCTCAGCCCCTGCGCGAGGAACACCCGCGCGAGCTGCCCGGAGCGGTCGTCGAGCTCCTTGTAGGTCTGGCGGAGCCCGTCGAGCGGGCCGCCGGACATGATGGTCGCGATGTCGTCCGGCGCCTGCCGCGCCCAGGTCCCGGGGTACATGTCAGCTCACCCTGCCGGCGGTGCCGGCCTGCCCGTCGTTGCGCACCCCTCGTTTCTAGCCGCCTGAACGAACGATCGCTAGACCTCGTTCGCCAGATCCGCGTGCTGCACCCGCAGGTCCTTCTTGAGGATCTTGCCGCTGGGGTTCTTCGGCAGGGCCTCGGCGAACACGACGTACTTGGGCCGCTTGTAGCCGGCGAGCACCTCGCGGGCGTGCGCGTCGACCTGCTCGCGGGTCAGTTCCACGCCCTGCTTGGGCACGACGACCGCGGTCACCGCCTCGATCCAGTGCGGGTGGCTGATGCCGAACACCGCCACCTCGGCCACGCCGTCGAGCAGGTAGAGCGCCTCCTCGACCTCGCGGGAGGCGACGTTCTCCCCACCGGTCTTGATCATGTCCTTCTTCCGGTCGACGACGGCGAGGTAGCCGTTCTCGTCGACCACGCCCAGGTCCCCGGAGTGGAACCAGCCGTTCCGGAAGGCCGCGGCGGTCTTCTCCTCGTCGTTGTAGTACCCGAGCGCGGCGTGCGGGGAGCGGTGCACGATCTCCCCGACCTGACCGGGAGGCACCTCGTTGTCCTCGTCGTCGACCACCCGGGTCTCCACGTTCAACGACGCCCGCCCGGCCGAACCGGCGTGCGGCAGCTGCTCGTGCGGGCGCAGGATCGTGGCCAGCGGGGACATCTCGGTCTGGCCGTAGAAGTTCCAGAACTGCACCTCCGGGAGCCGCCGCGACAGCTCGCGCAGCACCTCCACCGGCATCGCCGAGGCGCCGTAGTAGCCCTTGCGCAGCGACGAGAGATCGCGGGTGTCGAAGTCGGGGTGGCGCAGCAGCGAGATCCACACCGTGGGCGGGCAGAACAGCTTGGTGACCTTCTCCCGCTCGATGGTCTCCAGCAGCCGGGCCGGGTCCGGGCCGGGCAGGATGATCGAGGTGGCGCCCAGGTAGACGTCGACGGAGAAGAAGCAGTCCAGCTGCGCGCAGTGGTACATCGGCAGCGTGTGGACCTCGACGTCGTCGGCGCTCATCCCGCCGTCGACGATGCAGGACACGTACTGGGAGATCAGCGACTTCGACGACAGCATCACGCCCTTGGGCCGGGACTCGGTGCCCGAGGTGTACATCAGCCGCAGCGGGTCGTCGTCGGCCACCAGCACGTCGGGAGCCTCGGCGGAGCCGGAGTCGATCCAGGTGTCGACGTCCTCCCACTCCCCGGTCGGCGCCGCGCCGGACAGCGGGATCCAGCCGCGCACCCCGCCGGAGAGCCCGGCGCTCGCGAGCGCCTTCTCCGCGGTCGGGGCGAGCGCGTCCTCGGTGACCATGCCCGACGCACCGGAGTGACCGAGGATGAACGCGATCTCCTCGGCGTTCAGCATGAAGTTCACCGGGACCAGCACGACGCCGAGCCGGGCGGTGGCGAAGGCCAGCACCGCGAACTGCCACGAGTTGTGCGACAGCAGCGCCAGCCGGTCGCCCTTGCCCAGGCCCTTGCCGGCCAGGTTGTTGGCGCAGCGGTTCACCGCGGCGTCGAACTCGGCGAAGCTCACCCGGCGCTCGCCCGCGACCACCGCGAGCTTGTCCGGGTAGCGCAACGCCGTGCGGCGCAACAGGTCGCCGAGCGAGTGCTGACGGGCCCGGGCGATCGCCTCGGCGGTCTGCGGGGTGAACTGTGCGGCATCGGACACGGCACGCATCCTGCACGAACGGTCGCCGGGTCGACACCCCCGGGACTCACCGCGAGGTCAGTTTCCTCCAGACCGAACCGGTGCGCCGGCGTTGCGGCGACCTCGTCGGGCATCCCTCTCGGCAGGCCGAGCAGGGCGGGCCGCTCACTCGACGCAGCCCAGCCGGGCGGCGCCCGCGACCATCGCGCGCGTCAGGGCCTCGGGGGTGAGCCCGGGTGGCGCGGGCGCGGTGGCCGCGGTGGTGCGGAGCCCGTCGAGCACGAACGCGGCCATCCGCTCCCACGCGTGCGGCGCGGCCTCGGCCGTGCGGTGCACCAGCCCGGCGTTGGCCATCAGGAGCAGTCCGAGGTCCTCGGGGGTGACGTCGGTGCGCAGGTCGCCCGACCGCTGCGCCCGGTCCACGAGCTCGGTCAGCCCGGCCACGACGCGCCCGCGCAGGGCCTCCAGCTCGGGCTCGGTCGGGACGCTGAGCGTCAACAGGTCGGCGAGGCCGCGGTCCGCGGCCTGCATGCGCAGCACCGTCAGCACGTAGGTCCGGAACCCCGTCCACGGATCGGGCTCGGCGAGCGCCTCCTCGGCCGCGCGGGCGAAGTCGCCCAGCCGCTCCGCGAACACCGCGGCGGCCAGCGCGCGGCGGCTGGGGAAGCGCCGGTAGAGGGTCGCGTTGCCGACGCCGGCCCGGCGCGCGATCTCGTCGAACGGCGCCTGCAGGCCCTGCTCGCCGAACACCGCGCGGGCCGCCGCGACGAGGGCGCGACGGTTGCGCTCGGCGTCGGCGCGCAGGGTCACGCCGCACACCGTAACGGACCAAACGGGGAGCACTCCCCACTTGTGTTAGCGTCCGGGCATGGCGTTGGCGAAGCTCCGGGAGCTCCCCGGACGGATCAGCAGCGGCGGTTTCGTGCTCCACTCCGGGCTGGAGAAGTGGAAGGCCGGCCCGGAGCAGGCCGCGGGCGTGTACGGCATGGCGACCACCGCCTACCCCTTCCTCAAGCGGGTCCCGCAGGAGCAGTTCATGAAGGCGCTCGCCGCGGGCGAGATCGCCACCGGCGTCGCACTGCTCGCGCCCTTCGTCCCGGCCGCGGTCGGCGGGGCGCTGCTCACCGCGTTCGCGGGCGGCCTGCTCGGCCTCTACGTCCGGATCCCGGGCCTGCGACGGCCGGGCAGCATCTGGCCGAGCCAGCAGGGACTGGGGATCGCGAAGGACGTCTGGCTCGCCGGGATCGGCGTGGGCCTGCTGGCCGACGGCATCACCCGCGACTGACCCCACCTCGCGAGTCGGCGCTCCCGGGCGACCGAACCCCACATCCCGGGACGTCCCGGGAGGTGCAACTCGGTCGCGCGAGAGTGCCGACTCGCGGTCAGGGCAGGGTGAGGATCCGCGGGCCGTTCTCGGTGATCGCGATCGTGTGCTCGGCGTGCGCGGCACGGCTGCCGTCCGCGGTGCGGATCGTCCAGCCGTCGCGGTCGTGCCGGTAGGAGTCCTTCCCGCCGGCGTGCAGCATCGGCTCGATCGCGATCACCAGCCCGGGCCGCAGCTTCAGTCCCCGGCGGGGCTTGGCCTCGTTGGGGACGTGCGGCTCCTCGTGCATCGACCGGCCGACGCCGTGGCCGCCGTGGTCGGCGAGCATCCCGTAGCCCGCCCCGCGCGCGACCTGACCGATCGCGTACCCGACGTCGCCCATCTGGGCGCCCGGCTGCGCGGCCGCGATGCCGGCGTCGAGGGCCGCCTCCGTGGTCGCGATCAGCTTCTCGTCACCCGGGTCCCCGTTCCCGACGACGACGCTGAAGGCGGCGTCGGCGCACCAGCCGTCGAGGTGGACGGCGAAGTCCACGCTGAGCAGGTCCCCCTCGCGTAGCTTGGTGCGCGACGGGATCCCGTGCACCACCGCGTCGTTCACGCTCACGCACAGCACGCCCGGGTACGGCCCCGGCGCCCAGCGCGGGTGGTAGCCGCGGAAGCTCGACACGGCCCCCGCCTCGGCGATCATGTCGGAGGCCAGCGCGTCCAGCTCGCTCGGCCGGACACCGGGCGCCGCCCGCTCGCGGATCGCGGCGAGGATGCGGGCGACCACGGACCCGGCGGCATCGATCGCGTCGATCTCCCCGGGCGTCTTCAGCTCGATCACGCTGATAACTATACCGGTATTAGTATGACGGCATGGTGCGCGTCCCCCTGACCCCCGAGGACCGCGAGCGCGGCGAGCGGCTGGGCGCCCTGCTGCGCGCCGCCCGGGGCGAGCGCAGCATCGGCGACGTCGCCGCGGCCGCGGACATCTCGCCGGAGACGCTGCGCAAGATCGAGACCGGGCGGATCCCGACACCCGCGTTCTTCACCGTCGCCGCGCTGGCCGCGGAGCTCGGCCTCGGGCTCGACGCGCTGGCCGCCTGCGGCCGGAGCAGCGCCGACGCCTCCCCCGCGGCCTGACGCGCATGGCGAACGACCCGGCCGCGCTGCTCGCGCGGGTCCGCAGGGCCGCGAAGGGCACGCCGTACACCGTCACCGCCACCGCCGCGGGCTTCGAGCTGGTCGCGGAGGTGAGCAGCCCGCCCGGGGCGCGCGGTCGCCGTCGTCGCGAGGTCCTCACCCACCGGGTCGCGCTCGACGCGGTCACGGGCACCTACCGGGTCACCGACTCGCGGGCCCCGGTGCCCGGCGCGGCGGAGGAGTCCGGCGACTCGCGCTCGCTGCTCGCCGGCTTCGGCCGGCGCCCCGACTCCGCCGAGCAGGTGGGTACCGACGGCCACCGGATCGTCGACGACGCGGCCGCGGCCCTGGGCTGGACCCGGCTGCGGTCCCCGCTGGAGCGGCCGGGTGTGGTGCTCGTCGCGCTCCTCGGCTTCTGCGTGCTGCTGCTCGTGGTCGCGCTCGTCCTGTTGCTCTGAGGCCTCGATCTAGACTCGGGTCGCCGGCTCCCCACCGGCCCGCACGATCGCCGGAGGTTCCCCGTGTCCACCACGCCCGACGCCACCCCTGCCCCCGCCACGAGGGTCGACGCCGAGGAGTCGCACCTGCGGGTGGGTCGGCCGGCCACGCATGCGGCGGGGTTGAAGGCGGTGCGGGTGTCGATGTCGCGGGCGCTCAAGCAGATGGGGCCGGTCAAGTCGGCGCGGAACCTGTTGACGCTCAACCAGGTCGACGGGTTCGACTGCATGTCCTGCGCCTGGCCGGACCCGACCGATCATCGGCACACCGCGGAGTTCTGCGAGAACGGCGCCAAGGCCGTGTCCTGGGAGGGCCAGCGGGACACGGTCGGGCCGGAGTTCTTCGCCGCGCACCCGATCTCCGAGCTGGAGCGCCAGTCCGACCACTGGCTCGAGAAGCAGGGCCGACTGACGCATCCGATGGTGCGCCGGGCCGGGGCCGACCACTACCAGCCGATCTCCTGGGACGCGGCGTTCGCGCTGGTCGCCTCGCACCTGCAGGCCCTGTCCAGCCCGGACGAGGCGGTGTTCTACACCTCCGGGCGGGCGTCGAACGAGGCCGCGTTCGTCTACCAGCTCTTCGCCCGCGCCTTCGGCACCAACAACCTGCCGGACTGCTCGAACATGTGCCACGAGTCCACCTCGGTCGCCCTGGCCCGCACCATCGGCATCGGCAAGGGCTCGGTCTCGCTGCAGGACATCCACGAGGCCGACCTGATCGTGATCTCCGGGCAGAACCCGGGCACCAACCACCCGCGCATGCTCTCCGCGTTGGAGATCGCCAAGCAGCACGGCGCGAAGATCCTCGCGATCAACCCGCTGCGCGAGGCCGGCCTGCTGCGCTTCGACAACCCGCAGAAGCCCACGGGCCTGGCCGGGCGCGGCACCGGGCTGGCCGACCGCTACCTGCAGATCCGCTCGAACGGTGATCTCGCCCTCTGGCAGGCCATCGGGCACCTGCTGCTGGAGCGCGGCGCCGTCGACCGCGACTTCGTCGCCCGGCACACGGTCGGGTTCGACGCCTGGGCCGCGCACATCCGCGACCTCGACCGCGCCGCCGTGGTGGCCGCCACCGGCCTGGACTGGGCCGAGATCGAGGCCGCCGCGGAGCTGTTCGCGACCTCGCAGCGGATCGTGAACTGCTGGGCCATGGGCATCACCCAGCACCGCAACGCCGTCGCCACCATCGGCGAGTTCGTCAACGTCGCCCTGCTCCAGGGCATGATCGGCAAGCCCGGCGCCGGGTTGTGCCCGGTCCGCGGGCACTCCAACGTCCAGGGCGACCGCACCATGGGCATCTGGGAGAAGGTCCCGGACGCCTTCCTCGACGCCCTCGGCGCCGAGTTCGGTTTCGCACCCCCGCGCGAGCACGGCCACGACGCCGCCGCGGCGGTCCGCGCCCTGCGCGACGGGAAGGCCCGGGTCTTCATCGGGCTCGGCGGCAACTTCGCCGCCGCCATGTCCGACACCCACGTGACCGAGGCCGCCCTGCGCTCGGCCGCGCTGACCGTGCAGATCTCCACCAAGCTCAACCGCAGCCATCTCACCGCCGGCCACGACGCGCTCATCCTGCCCACCCTCGGGCGCACCGAGCAGGACCGCACCGGCGGGCGGGTGCAGCGGGTCACCGTCGAGGACTCCATGTCCGCGGTGCACGCCTCCCGCGGCCGCTCCGAGCCCGCCGGCCCACACCTGCGCTCCGAGGTCGACATTCTCTGCGGCATCGGGTCGGCCACCCTCGGCGACCGGTACGGCATCCCGTGGGCCGACTTCGCTGCCGACTACTCCCGAATCCGGCAGTCGATCGGCCGGGTCGTGCCCGGCTGCGAGGCCTACGACGAGAAGATCAGCCGCCGCGGCGGGTTCACCCTGCCCCACCCGCCCCGCGACACGCGCACCTTCCCCACCCCCGAGGGCAAGGCCGTGTTCACGGTCAGCCCGCTCGAGGTCGCCACGGTCCCCGAGGGGCGGCTGGTGCTGCAGACCATCCGCAGCCACGACCAGTTCAACACCACCGTCTACGGCCTCGACGACCGCTACCGCGGCATCCGGTCCGGCCGCCGCGTCGTGTTCATCAGCCCCGCGGACCTGGCCGAGCTCGGGTACCGCGACGGCGACCACGTCCACCTCGTGTCCGAATGGGACGACGGGATCGAGCGCCGCGCGGAGAACTTCCGGCTCGTCTCCTACGACACCCCGAAGGGTTGCGTCGCCGCCTACTACCCCGAGACCAACCCTCTCGTGCCCCTCGACTCCCAGGCCCTCGACTCCGGCACCCCCACCTCGAAATGGGTCGTCGTCCGCCTCGAACGGGTGTGAACGGCGCACCCGGCGGCGCGCCGACGAGGTCGCGGTCTCGACGCCGGAACGGGCAGCGGCACGGCCCGACGGCAGTGTGATCACACTGCGCTCGAGGCCGTGGTCCAGGCGCGTTGTGGAGCCATGCTGCACACTCGCTCGGCGTGCGTCATGGCGTCGTCGTGCGATGCAGGCGGGTGACCGCCTCGCGGAGCACCTCGTCGCGCTTGCAGAAGGCGAAGCGGAGCAGGGTCGGGGCGAGGTCCGGGTCGTCGCAGAACACGCTCACCGGGACCGCGGCCACACCGAGCCGCTCGGGCATGGCCCGGGCGTAGGCCGCGGCGTCGGTGACGCCGAGCGGGGCGAGGTCGGCGACTACGAAGTACGTGCCGCGCGGCTCGAACACCCGCATCCCGGCCTCGCGCAGGCCCTCCGTCAGCAGGTCCCGCTTCGGCCGCAGGTCGGCGGAGATCGCGGCGAACACCTCGTCGGGCAGGGCCAGGGCGTTCGCGACGGCGGGCTGGAAGGGAGCGCCGCCGGCGAAGGTCAGGAACTGCTTGACCGCCCGCACGGCCGCGACGAGCCCGGCCGGCCCGTGCACCCACCCGATCTTCCAGCCCGTCACCGAGAAGGTCTTGCCCGCGCTGGAGATCGTGAGGGTGCGCTCGGGCATGCCCGGCAGGGTGGCCATCGGGACGTGCTCGGCGTCGAAGGTCATGTGCTCGTAGACCTCGTCGGTGATCACGACGGCGTCGTGCTCGATCGCGAGGTCCCCGATCGCCCGGAGGGTGTCCGGGTCGAACACCGCGCCGGTCGGGTTGTGCGGGGTGTTGACCAGCACCGCCCTCGTCCGCGGCCCGAACGCCGCGCGCAGCTCGGCCGGGTCGGGCCGGAAGTCCGGGGCGCGCAGCGGGACGGTCCGGCGGGTCGCCCCGGCCATCGCGATCACGGCCGGGTACGAGTCGTAGTACGGCTCGAAGACCACCACCTCGTCGCCCGGCTCGCACAACGCGATCACGGCCGACGCGAGGGCCTCGGTGGCGCCCATGGTGACGAGCACGTCCCCGGCGTCCAGCGAGTAGAAGCGCTTCTGGTGCGCGGCGACGGCCTCGCGCAGCGCGGGCAACCCCGGCGCCGGCGGGTACTGGTTGACCCCGCCCTCGGTGATCGCGGCGGCGGCGTCGGCCAGCAGGGAGGCGGGCCCGTCCGTGTCGGGGAAGCCCTGGCCGAGGTTGATCGCCCCCGTGCGCACGGCGAGCTGGGTGATCTCGGCGAAGATCGTGGAGGTGAAGGGGCGCAGCCGCGGGACCAGCACGGCTACCACCCTCGCATGTCGACGGCCCAGCGTTCGGCGACCTGGTCGCCGTCGACCAGCCACATCGCCTCGTGCAGCGCGACGGTCGGGTCGACGTGCGCCGGCACCACGCGGATCCGGTCGCCCACCCGCAGCCGCAGGTCGCCGGGCGCGAAGGTGGTGTGCTCGTCGGAACAGAACCAGACCTGGGCGCCCGGGATGGTCGGGTTGCCGTGGTCCATGCCCAGCGCCTTGAGCCCGACGTCGACGACCGCCCACTCAGCCGACACCGAGACCACCGTGCCCAGCACGAACACGGCCTGCTCGAACGGGTGCCCGAGCTGCGTGTAGGCGCTGTCCATCAGCGCGTACGACCCGGCCTGGATCTCCGTGGCCCACTCGTTGACGTCGTAGGTGCCGGTGCCGCCGGCGCTGACGATCTCGCCGCCGACCTCCCGCGCCGCCGTCGCGAGCTTCTCCATCGCCTCGCGCACGAGCCGGCGCCGCTCCTCGGCGGGCTGGACCATCATCAGGTGGCCCTCGTAGCCCATCACGCCGCGGACCTCCAGGCCGTTGCGCCGGGCGAGATCGGCCAGGTCACCGGCCTTCTCGGGCGGGCAGCCGCAGCGGGGCAGGCCGACGTTGACGTCGATCACCACCTCGAGGACGTTGCCGCGCAACGCCGCCGCGATCGTCTCCCGGGAGTCCACGGCGAGCGTGATCCGGGCGCCGTCGCGGACGAGCGTGCCCAGCCGGGAGGCGTCGACGACCTCGTTGGCCAGCAGCAGGTCCCCGCCGAGGCCGTGCTCGGCCATGACCTCGCACTCGCGGATCGTGGCGCAGGTGAAGCCGGGATGGCCGTTGTCCCGCTGCCAGCGCGCGAGCGACGTGCACTTGTGCGCCTTGACGTGCGGGCGCAGCCGGGCCCCGGGGAGCGCCGCGCTCATGGTGTCGAGGTTGCGCCGGAGGGCGCCCCGCTCGACGAGCAGCGCAGGGGTGGTGAGGTCGTCGACGCGCACGAGCGGACGCTACAGGCCGGGGGCGGACAGGCGGGCCAGGCGGCGGAGGGCGCCGGGGGCCACCTTGGACAGCGCGTAGGCGGTGCGGCTCTCCACCGTGAGCAGCCGGATCGGCCGGTTCGCCTCCACGGCGGCGACCACGGCGTCGGCGACCTTGTCCAGCGGGTACCGGCGGCGCTTGAGCAGCCGGTCGGTGGAGCGGCGCCGCTCGGCCGCCGTCGCGTCGTCGACCCCGACGAACCGGGCCGAGCCGCCGATGTCCGTGGGCAGGAAACCGGGGCACAGCGCCGTGACGCCGATGTCGTCGTGCGCGAGCTCGGCGCGCAGGCACTCCGACAGCATCAGCACCGCCGACTTCGTGGCGCAGTAGGCCGGCAGGAAGGTCGTCGGGGTGAAGGCGGCCGCGGAGGCCACGTTGACCAGGTGCCCGCCCTCGCCGCGCTCCCGCATCCGGGCCGCGAACAGCCGGCAGCCGTGCACCACGCCCATCAGGTTGACGTCGACGATCGCCCGCCAGTCCGCGGGCCCGTGGTCGAGGAAGGGGCCGGAGACCGCGATGCCGGCGTTGTTGACCACGACGTCCGGCACGCCGACCTCCGCGCACACCCGGTCGGCGAGCGCGGCCATCGCGTCCGGGTCGGCGACGTCGACCTGGTACGCGTGCCCGCCGGTCTCGAAGGCCGTCTGCCGGGCGGTCGAGACCTCCTTGTCGGCCGCGACGACCACGGCGCCGCGCCGGGCGAAGCCGCGGGCCACCGCGCGGCCGATCCCGCTGCCCGCCCCGGTCACGAGGACGACGCGGTCGGTCCACCGGCCGGGGGTCGGCCGCGTCCGGCGTGGGGCCGCCTCCGGCCGGGCCACGGCCTCGACCAGCTCCCGCACGCAGCGGGCGACCACGTCGGGACGGCTGCGGGGCAGCCAGTGCCCGCCGGCGACCCGCCGGAAGCGGAAGTCCGCCGCGAACCGCTCGGCGCTCGCCTGCAGGGCGGGGGTGACGTACCGATCCCCGGTGGGGGCCAGGACCTGCACCGGGACCTCCGTGCGGCGCTCCCCGCCGCCCCGGCCGAGGTTCGCGCGGTAGAGCTCGAGCCCGCGCACGGCGTCCCGCGCCGCCGGCCGCGGGACGCGCTCGCGCCGGGCGACGAGCCCGCCCGCCAGCCCCGAACGCCAGAGCAGTTCGGGCAGCACCGGCAGCTGGAAGAAGCCGACGTACCAGGAGCGGCCCAGCTGCCGGAGCCGGTCGCGCAGCCGCGCGCTGCGCCCGAACGCGCCGATGTGCGCCAGGCACGGCCCGGAGATCGAGGTGAAGGAGGCGAACCGCGCCCGCAGCGCCGGGTCGGTGACCGCGTGCCAGCCCTGGATCGACCCCCAGTCGTGCGCCAGCAGGTGCACCGGTTCCGCAGGCGCGACGGCGTCGAGCACGGCGACGAGGTCGGCCGCGAGCCGCTCGATCCGGTAGCCCGCGCGCTCGGCCGGCGCCTGCGAGGCGCCCGCGCCGCGCACGTCGTAGGTCACCACCCGGAACGTGTCCGCCAACAGGGGGACCACGGCGTCCCACACGGTGTGGTCGTCCGGGTAGCCGTGCACCGCGACGACGACCGGGGCGCCCTCCGGCCCGGCGAGGTGGACGGCCAGGTCCAGGCCGTCCGGGGTGCGGACCGTGCGTGCCTCGCTGCGCATGGGCCGGAGCGTAGCTACTCGCCGGTACGTGACCCACGGCACACTCCTCCGGGGAACCGGAACAGGGCGCCGGTCATCCGACCTTGAAGCACTCGGAACACCACCGGCGGGTACGAACACGACCGAGCGACGTCGCCGGGCGATCCGGACCCGTGAGCACCAGGAAGGCCCCGCCGTGCCCACACCACTCGCGACGCCCGCGCCCACCCCGGGCCGGGCCCGCATCGCCCTGCTGCTGGGCGCGCTCATCGCGCTCGGTCCGCTCACCATCGACATGTACCTGCCCGCGCTGCCGGGCATCGTGACCGAGTTCGCGACGACCTCGTCGACCGTCCAGCTCACGCTGACCGGCACGCTGGTCGGCCTCGCACTGGGCCAGCTGTTCATCGGCCCGCTGGCCGACGCCGTGGGCCGCCGCAAGCCCCTGCTGATCGGGACCGCGCTGCACGTCGTGGCGTCGCTGCTGATCGTGGTGGCCCCGACCATCGCCGTGCTCGGCGCGCTCCGGGTCCTGCAGGGCGTCGGCTCCGCCGCGGGCGCCGTCGTCGCGATGGCCGTGGTCCGCGACCTGTTCACCGGCCGCGCCGCGGCGACCCTGCTGTCCCGGCTGATGCTCGTCATGGGCGCGGCCCCGGTGCTCGCGCCGACCGTCGGCGGCGAGCTGCTGCGGGTGGCGGACTGGCGCGGCGTGTTCGTCGCCCTGGCCGTGTACGGGCTGGTCATCCTGGGCGTGCTGTTCGTCGCCCTCCGCGAGACGCTGCCGCCGGAGCGTCGGCGCAGCGCCGCCGTGGGCCCGACACTGCGGGCCTACGGGACCCTCTTCCGGGACCGCGTCTACGTCGGCCTGATCCTGGTCGCCGGGTTCGCCATGGCCGGCATGTTCGGCTACGTCTCCGGCTCGAGCTTCGTGTTCCAGGAGGGGTTCGGGCTCGACGCCCAGGAGTTCGGCCTGCTCTTCGGCGCCGGAGCGGTCTTCCTGATCGGCGCCACGCAGGCCAACGCCGCGCTGCTGCGCCGCTTCGAGCCGCGGCAGCTGCTGCTCACCGCCAGCGTGTCCGGGACCGTCGCGGCGGCCGTGCTGGCCGTGCTCGCCGGCACGGGGACCGGCGGGCTCGTCGGGGTGCTCGTGCCGCTGTGGGCGGTGCTGGCCTCGGTCGGCCTCGCCCTGCCCAACGCCCCCGCGCTCGCCCTGTCCCGGCACGGCGAGCGGGCCGGGACCGCGGCCGCGCTGCTCGGCGCCGTCCAGTTCGGCGTCGGCGCCCTGACCTCGCCGGTCGTCGGCCTGCTCGGCAACGACGCGCTGGCCATGGGGCTGACCATCGCCGGATCGCAGGTGCTCGCGCTGGGTGTGCTGCTCGCCGTCGTCAGGCCGTGGACGCTGGGGGACATCGACGGGGAGGTCGACGAGGCCCCCGCGGTCGGGATCGCCGCGGCGGAGCGGGCCCGCGAGCTCGAGGACGAGCGCCCCGCCGTCGCCTGAACCGTCCGACTCCTCGACGGCCCCGGCCCTCCGCCGGGGCCGTCGGTGTTCTCGGGGTGCTCTCAAGCCCCCTGCTCGCGCTCCAGGCGCTCGATCGCCCAGACCGCCCAGTCCCGGACCGCCTCGTACTGGCGCAGCCCGAACTCCGCCGCGAGCTGGCCGAACCCCTCCGCGCCGGTCATCGGGGCCGCGGCGTGTTCCTCGCGGACCTTCCGCAGCTCGGTGACGCCCTGGTCGGTCGACTCGGCGATCCGGCGCAGCACGACGAGTGCGTCGGCCGGCTCGAGCGCCGACAGCAGGAACATGCGCAGCACCTGCTCGTTGCGGACCTTGGCCTGCTTCGGCGGGGTCAGCAGCCAGGTGCGCAGCTCCTCGCGGCCCGCCGGGGTGACCGCGTAGGTCCGCGCCCCGCGGGCGCCCTCGTGCGCGACCTCGACCAGGCCAGCCTCGGCCAGCCGGTTCAGCTCCGGGTAGATGCTCGTGTGGCCCGCCTGCCACGCGTACCGGCCCAGGTCCCGCTCGAAGGCCTTGGTCAGCTCGTACCCGCTCCGGGGGTGGACCGAGAGCAGACCCAGCAGTGCGTGCGGCAGCGACATGCGCCCAGCCTACCTGTCGATATCGACATGTCACTATTGACAGGTAGGCCGTGGAGGGTGCACCGTTCTTCCATGACGACGGAGACGCCGCTCTACCTGCAGGGCCACCTCGCCCCGGTGCCGGACGAGATCGAGGCCGTCGACCTGCCCGTCACGGGAACGCTCCCACCGGAGCTCACCGGCCGGTACCTCCGGAACGGGCCGAATCCGCTGCCGGGGCAGGATCCCGGGCACTGGTTCGCGGGCCAGGGGATGCTGCACGGCGTGCGGCTCCGCGAGGGCCGCGCCGAGTGGTACCGCAACCGCTGGGTGCGCACCGGGACGATGGAGGGGCGCGCCTTCCTCCGGCCGGACGGGACCTTCGACCGCACCGCCGTCGTCGCCAACACGCACGTGATCGAGCACGGCGGCCGGATCCTGGCGCTGGTCGAGAACGGCTTCCCCTACGTCGTGACGCCGGAGCTGGACACGGTCGGGCCGGACGACTTCCGCGGCCGCCTCACCACCGCGATGACCGCGCACCCGAAGAGCGACCCGGTGACCGGCGACCTGCACTTCTTCGGCTACGGCGCGCTGCCGCCGTACCTCACCTACCACCGGCTCTCCGCGGCCGGCGAGCTCGTGCGGAGCGCCGAGGTGCCGGTCGCGGGGCCGACCATGATGCACGACTTCGCGATCACGGACCGGCACGCCGTGTTCCTCGACCTGCCGATGACCTTCCGGCTGCAGAAGGGCATGCCCTACGGCTGGGACGACACCTACGGCGCCCGGCTGGGCGTGATGCCGCTCGACCGGCCCGGTGAGGCGCGGTGGTTCGAGATCGAGCCCTGCTACGTCTTCCACGTCGGCAACGCGTACGAGGACGCGGCGGGCCGGATCGTGCTCGACGCCGCCCACTACACCCGGGACGCGATCAAGGCCGCCTGGGAGACCATCGGCCCGAGTCCGTCCGGGCACACCTCGGCCGCCGCGGCCGCCGGGGTCGCCACGCTGTACCGCTGGACGATCGACCCGGCCGCCGGCACCGTCACCCAGGCGCAGCTCTCCGAGGAGGGCCTGGAGTTCCCGACCGTGGACGACGCGCGGGTCGGCCGGGCGAACCGCTACCTCTACGCCGTGTCCGACACCGAGGGGATCCTGCAGCACGACGCCGAGCGCGGGAGCGTCGCGGCGCACGGCCTCGGGCCGGACGTCGTCGCCGGGGAGGCCGTGTTCGTCCCGTCCGGGGCGCCGGACCGGGGCGAGGCGGACGGCTGGCTGCTCTCGATCACCACGACCCGGGACGGGAAGGCCTCCGAGCTGCTCGTCCTCGACGCCACGGACGTCGCCGGCGCGCCCGTCGCCCGGGTGACGCTGCCGCGCGGGGTGCCCGCCGGCTTCCACGGCTCGTGGATCCCCGACAGCGACCTTCCCGCCGAGCGCAGCGAGAATCAGGACGAGGACGATCGATGACCACGGGGCCGAGGCCTACGCGAGGGAGGCGCTGTGGATCGTGACCTTCGTCGGCCTCATGGGGTGGAACGGCTGGTACGTGCGGCGGGCGCAGAAGCGGCGGGCGCCCGGTCACCCCGCACCCGGAACAGCGGGAGGAAGGCCTGCGTGAGCGGGCCGATCGCCAGCGCGTAGAGCACCGTGCCGATCCCGACGGTGCCGCCGAGCAGCCAGCCCGACGCGAGCACCACGACCTCGATCGCCGTCCGCACCAGCCGGATCGACCGGCCGATGCGGGCGGCGATGCCCGTCATCAGGCCGTCCCGCGGGCCCGGCCCGAGCCGCGCGCCGATGTACGCGGCCGACGCCACGCCGTTGAGCACGATCCCGCCGGCCATCAGGGCCACGCGCGCGGGCCACGCGTGGGCCTCGGGGATCAGGGCCAGGGCGGCGTCGACGGACAGGGCGATCACCACCACGTTGGCCACCGTGCCGACCCCGGGCCGCTGGCGCAGCGGGATCCACAGCAGCAGGACCACGGCGCCGGTGATCGCGGTGATCAGCCCGAAGCTGAGCGGCAGCCGGGTCTCCAGGCCCTGGTGCAGCACGTCCCACGGGTTGAGCCCGAGCGCCCCGCGGACCTGCATCGCCATCGAGGTGCCGTAGAGCGCGAGTCCGGCGAGCAGCTGCGGGAGCCGGCGGAGCGGGGCGTGGGTGACGGGGAGCGGGCGGAGATCCACCCTCCCATCGTCCGTCGAGGTGGCCTGGTACGAAAGGGCCAATCCGCGCGCGGTGGTTACGAGTGGAAGGCGGTCGGAGCGCGCGTGGAAGAATCGTGCCCAACGCGCGACTGGCGGCATACCGAGGATGGCAACGACCATCGGGGAGCTGACGTCCGCGGGGGTCGACCGCCTGGGCCCCCGCGTCACGAGGGAACCCATGACCGCACGACTGCTACCCGGCAAGCCCGTCGCCGAGCGGGTCCTGGCCGACGTGACCGCCCGGGCCGACGCCCTGCGCGCCCGCGGCGTCACCCCCAGCCTGGCCACGATCCTGGTCGGCGACGACGACGCCTCCGCCGGCTACATCCGGATCAAGCAGAAGCAGGCCGCCGAGCTGGGCATCGACTCGCCGCACACGCACCTGCCGCAGGACACCACGCAGGAGCAGCTGGTCCACACGATCCGCGGCTACAACGACGACCCCGCGGTGCACGGCCTGCTCATCCAGTACCCGGTGCCCGGTCACCTCGACTACGACGCCGCGCTGGCCGAGATGGACCCGGACAAGGACGTCGACGGCATGCACCCGATGAACATGGGGCGCCTCGCCGTCGGCCTGCCCGGCCCGCTGCCCTGTACGCCCGCGGGGATCGAGGAGCTGCTGGCCTTCCACGAGATCCCGGTCGCCGGCCGCGAGGTCGTGATCCTCGGCCGCGGCGCCACGCTCGGCCGCCCGCTGGCGATGCTGCTCGCGCAGAAGCGGCCGACCGCCAACGCCGCGGTCACCGTGGTGCACACCGGCGTGCCGGACTGGGACCGGTACACCAGGCGCGCGGAGATCCTGATCGCCGCCGCCGGGGTGCCGGGGATCATCCGGCCCGAGCACGTGAAGCCCGGTGCGACGGTGATCGGCGGCGGGGTGCGGTACTCCGGGAAGAAGCTGCTCCCGGACGTCGACGAGTCCTGCGCCGAGGTCGCCGGCGCGATCACCCCGCGGGTCGGCGGGGTCGGCCCCACCACGGTCGCGATGCTCTTCCGCAACGTCGTCGCCGCCGCCGAGAAGGCGACGGCGGAGAAGGGCTGAGCGACCGGGACCCATGAGCGCTTGACCTCGAGTTCGCTTCAGGTTCTACCGTCGCCGCATGGACGTGAACACCTGGAGCGCTCTGCGCACCGCCTCCCGGGAGCGGGAGGAGACGCGGGCGCCGGTGCCCGTCACGCTGCGCCGGATCGCGGGGTTCGCCCGCCCCCACGAGCGGCGGATCACCGCGTTCGTGCTGCTCAGCGTGGCCGGGGCGGTGCTGACCGTCGTCACGCCGCTGCTGGCCGGCCGGGTCGTCGACGCGATCGACGCCCGGGCGGGGCTCGGGGTCGTCGGCGGGCTGGCCGGGCTCATCGCCGCGGTCGCGGTCGCCGAGGCCGCGCTGGGCCTGCTCACCCGCTGGTTCTCCGCGACCATCGGCGAGGGGCTGATCCTGCAGCTGCGCACCGCGGTGTTCGACCACGTGCAGCGCATGCCGGTCGCCTTCTTCACCCGCACTCGCACCGGCGCGCTGGTCAGCCGGCTGAACAACGACGTAATGGGCGCGCAGCGGGCCTTCAGCGACACCCTGTCCGGGGTGGTCGGCAATGTCGTGACGCTGGTGCTCACGCTCGTCGTGATGTTGACCATCTCGTGGCAGGTCACGCTGCTCGCGCTCGTCCTGCTGCCGGTGTTCGTGGTGCCGGCGCGGCGCATGGGGTCGCGGCTGGCGCGGCTGCAGCGCGAGGCCGCCGACCACAACGCCGCCATGAGCACCCAGATGACCGAGCGGTTCTCCGCGCCCGGCGCGACGCTCGTCAAACTGTTCGGCCGACCCGCGGAGGAGTCGGCGGAGTTCGCCGCGCGGGCCGGGCGGGTCCGCGACATCGGGGTGCGCTCGGCGATGGTGCAGTGGGTCTTCGTGACGGCGTTGACGCTGGTCTCCGCCCTGGCGCTCGCGCTGGTCTACGGCGTCGGCGGCGGCCTGGCGCTGGGCGGGATGCTCGCACCGGGTGCCGTCGTGTCCCTCGCGATGCTGCTGACCAGGCTGTACGCGCCGCTGACCGCGCTGGCCGGGGCCCGGGTGGAGGCGATGGGCGCGGTCGTCAGCTTCGAGCGGGTGTTCGAGGTGCTGGACCTGGAGCCGGCGATCCAGGACCCGGCGGAGCCGCGGGCACTGCCGGCGGGGCCGCTCGACGTGCGGTTCTCCCACGTCGACTTCGCCTACCCGGCCGCCGCGCGGGTGTCGCTGGCCTCGCTCGAGGAGGTCGCGACGCTGGACGCCCGCGGCGGCGACACCGTGCTGCACGACGTCTCGTTCACGGTCCCGGCCGGGACGCTGACCGCGCTGGTCGGCAGCTCCGGCGCCGGCAAGTCGACGATCGCGCAGCTGCTCGCCCGGCTCTACGACGTCGACGCCGGCGCGGTCTTGGTCGGCGGCGTCGACGTCCGGGACCTGCGGGCCGCGGACCTGCACGGTGACGTCGGGTTCGTGACCCAGGACGGTCACCTCTTCCACGACACGATCCGCGCGAACCTGCTGCTCGCGGCGCCCGGGGCGAGCGAGCAGGAGCTGTGGGCGGCGCTGCGCCGGGCCCGGCTCGGCGCGCTGGTCGCGGCACTGCCCGACGGGCTGGACACCGTCGTCGGCGAGCGGGGCTACCGCCTCTCCGGCGGGGAACGGCAGCGGCTCACGATCGCGCGGCTGCTGCTGGCGAAGCCGCGGATCGTGGTGCTCGACGAGGCGACCGCCAGCCTCGACTCCACCTCCGAGGCGGCGGTGCAGGCCGCGCTGGCCGAGGCGCTCGACGGGCGGACGGCGCTGGTGATCGCGCACCGGCTCTCCACGGTGCGCGACGCCGACCAGATCCTCGTCGTGGAGCAGGGCCGGATCGTGGAGCGCGGCACGCACGAGCAGCTCCTGGCCCGGTCGGGCCGCTACGCGGAGCTCTACCGCACCCAGTTCGACGAGCCCGAGCCCGCCGAGACCGCCGCCTGATCCCCTCGCGGTCCGGAAGGTCGACGCGCCGGAAGGTGCTGCTTCCCCCGCATCATGGATCCGTCACGCGCGCCGCCCGCCACTCCCCGGCGCGTCGTGGTTCCGTACTGCGCGGGGGACGGACCACGACGTGCGTCGCCCACCGTCGGTGGACGCTGCACTCAGCGCCGGAAGTCGTCCGGCGTGACGTCGTCGAGGAACTCGCGGAACTCGCGCAGCTGCTCGGCGGGCGGGGCGTCCGTGCCGTCCGGGAACACCTCCGAGGTGTCCTGCCCGACCTCGTCCAGGATGGCGTCGGCGACCCCGATCGCCAGCCCCTCGCGCACGGCGACGGCCAGCGCGTCGCTCGGCCGGACCTTCACCCGCACCTCGGCCGCGGCCTCGTCGCGCAGCACGAGATCCGCCGAGTAGACGCCCTCGACCAGGTCGGTGATCTCGGCGCCGGTGAGCCGGGCGCCGAGCGCTCCGACGAGCGGGACCAGGACGTCCTGCACGAGGGCGGTCTCGGCGGCGGCCGGGTCGCCGCCGAGACGCGGACCCACCGCGATCACCTCGGCCTGCTGCGGGCGCAGGAAGATCGGCAGGCAGCGCTTCCCGTCGATCTCACCGAGCACCAGCACCGGCTGCCGGCTCCGCGCGTGGACGACCAACCGCAGCACCTGCATCGGACGCATCCCGTCAGTGTGCTGGACCACACCCACACCTCCCGTCTCAGATCGAGACTGCGGCGCCCCGCTAACGGTGGGCCCGCGCCCGGCGAGCCCGGACGCGTGACGGATCGCGCCGCCCAGGTCGCCGCCCAGGCCAGAGCGGTCGCCGACGCCTGGTCCGCGCCCGGCGCCCCGCCGAGCTGGTGGCTCACCGCCGCCCTGCTCCGCGGGATCGCCGACGACGAGGTGCTGCGCGGGATCGCCGCCGACCTGCCGCCCGACCGCCAGCCCGCCCTGCTGCTGTCCGCCGCCGTCCGCCGCCTCGCGGCCGAGCGGGACGGCGCGCTCGCCCGCTACTTCCCGGTGCCCGGGGGCGGGCAGCCCGCCCAGGACGCCGGCTTCGCGCCCGCGCTCGCCGCCTTCGCCCGCGCCGAGCGGGCGGAGCTCGCCCGGCTGTGCGCGGGGCACCGCTACCAGATGACCGAGGTCGCGCGGTGCCTCGACGTGCTGCCGGTCCTGGCCGCGGTCGCCGCGGACGATCCCCGCCCGCTCGCGCTGGTCGACCTCGGCACCGGCGCGGGGCTGGGTCTGCGCCCCGACCGCTACGCCTACCGCTACCGGCTGCCCGACGGCCGGGAGGTGCGCTGCGGGGACGGTCCCCTCGAGCTGTCCTGCGAGGTCCGCGGGGCCACGCCGCCGGTCCCGCCGGACCCGCCGGCGATCGCCGCGCGCGTCGGCGTGGACGCCGAGCCGCACGACCTCGCCGATCCGGCCACCCGGGCCTGGCTCGCCGCCTGCGTGCCCCCCGAGGCCGGCGCGGTGGAGCGGTTCGCCGCAGCGACCGGGCTCGCGCTCGCCGAGCCGGCGCCGATCGTGCGCGGCGACGTCGTCGACGCGCTGGCCGGGGCCGTCGCGGGCCTGCCGCCGGACGCCCTCGTCTGCCTCGTGGACACCTACGTGCACGTCTTCCTCGGGCCGGAGCGGCTGGCCGCGTTCGACGCCGCGCTGGTCGCGCTCGGCCGGGACGTCGAGTGGATCTCGGTCGACCCGCTGGTCCCGCTGGGCCCCGAGGCGCACACGACCGTCCAGGGCCTCGACGTGCCGGGGCACTGGATCGCGGAGAACCGCGAGGGCGGGGTGTTCGGCGTGATCGGGCGGGTCTCGGTGCGCGACGGCGAGCGGCGCGGGACGGTGCTCGGCCGGGCCCACCCGAGCGCGGCCTGGCTGGAGTGGCTCCCGGACTGACGCCCGACCGCCGCCCCGGCCGGAACGGCTCCCGGGCCGGCCCCCGGCCGGGTTACGGTGCCGGGGTGCGGGGACGAGGGCGTCGCGCGGTGCCAGGGTGGGCCGCCCTGTGGATCGTGGTCTTCGCCGTCGCCTACGGCACCAACGTCCCCACCCCGCTGCTGCTGCACTACCGCGCGACGCTCGGGTTCTCCCCGACCGCGCTGACCGCCGCGTTCGGGGTGTACGCCGCCGGTCTCGTGCCGGCCCTGCTGCTCGCCGGGCCGCTGTCGGACGCGACCGGCCGGCGCCGGGTCGTCGTCCCCTTCGTGGCCCTCGCGCTGGTCACCACCCTGGCCTTCCTCGCCGTGCCCGCCGTGCCGTGGGTGCTGTTCGCGGGGCGCTTCCTGCAGGGCGCGGTGTCCGGCGTGGTGTTCAGCGTGGGCACCGCCTGGCTCGGTGAGCTGATGGCCACCGCCGGCGACGGCGGGGCACGGGCCGCCCGGCTGACCGCCGTGGCCCTCGGCGGCGGTTGGGCGCTCGGCCCGCTGGTGTCCGGGCTGCTCGGGCAGTGGGCGCACGCGCCCGCGGTGCTGCCCTACCTCGTGCACGCCGGCCTGATGCTGCCCGCGCTCGCACTGCTCCCGCGGGTCCCGGAGACGCTCCCCCCGGAGCGCCGACGGAGCGGCGGCCCGCTGGTGAACCTCGGCGTGCCGCGTGGGTCCGGCCGGGCGTTCGGGCTGGTGGTGACGCCCATCGCGATCGGAGTGTTCGCCTTTGCCGCGACCGCGGTCAACGTGCTGCCCCTGGAGCTGGAGCCGGTGATGCCCGGGATCGGCGTGGCCGTCACCGGGCTGGTGGCGGGGCTGACCATGGGCACCGGCGTGGTCGTCCAACCGCTCGTCCGGCACCTGGGCACGACCTGGGCCGGCGCGATCGCGCTCACGCTCGGCGCCGCCGGCACCGCACTCGGGCTGCTGGCCGACGTCAGCGGGGCGTGGCCGCTCGTCCTGCCCGTCTCGGTGCTGCTCGGCCTGGCCTACGGGATCTGTTTGGCGACCGGCCTCACGCTGGTCGCGCTGCTGGCCGACCCGGTCGCCCGCGGCGCCCTCACCGGCACCTTCTACGCCTGCTCCTACCTGGGCTTCTTCGTGCCGCTGCTGCTCGCGGCGGTGGGCGGCGGGCGGAGCTTCGTGCCGGGTCTCGCCGGGCTGGCGGTGGTGTCCGCTCCGGCCGCCGCCTGGCTCGCGAGCCCGGCCGCGCGGGCGCTCGTGAGGCCGAAGCCGGAACCGGGGCTCACCCCGTCGCCGCCCACTGCGCCGGGTCCTCCCGCGCCGCAAGGGCCCGCCGCGCCGCGCTCGGCGGCTCCTCCGCCACCCGGGCGAACGCCCGGCTGAACGCCGCCTCGGACCGGTAGCGGGTGGCGGCGTGGCCCCCTCCGTCCTCGTCGGTTTGACGACGATCGGGACCGCGCTGCCCGCTGACCGCCGCGCTCGACCGGTCCGCGGCGGACGGCGGCGCCCGGAAGCGCTGCGAGCGGCCGTGGAACCCGCGCACACCGTGCGGACGCTGCTCACGGTGGCGGCGGCCGTACTGCTCGTGGTGTGACCGAGCGGGGGATGGCCCGGGGCGGGCGGAGGGGGCAGAGTGGGTTCCCGGTCCGCTTCCCCCGGGCCCCGTCCTTGTTCGGCACGACCCTCGGGGGAACCGGTGCATCCGTACGAGCGCCGCCGCCACGCCGCCCTGCGCGCGGACCAGGAGATCATCGGCCGCGCCGCGGCCTGGCTGCGGCACGACGCCGTCCACGCCCAGTACGCCGGGCTCACGCATCCGGAGTACGCCTTCGGCCTCGCCTCGCTGCTCGACGAGATCGCCCTCCGGGCCGGCGACGACGAGCACCTGCGCACCCACGCGGTCCGGGTCTGCCGGACCATGCTCGGCGACCGGATGGACATGCCCACCACCCGCCGCACCCGCCGCCGGTGACCGCCCGGCGCAGGAGCGGCGACGAGCGCCCGTCGTGCCCGCGGGTCGCGGCGCCGGACGCGGGTACGCCGGTGCCATGACTGATCGGGTCGACGTCGTCGTCGAGATCCCGCGGGGCTCCCGCAACAAGTACGAGTTCGACGAGACCACAGGGGCCATGCGGTTCGACCGGCGCCTCCCCGGCTCGTTCGCGTTCCCCGCGGACTACGGGTTCGTGCCCGGGGCGCTGGGCTCGGACGACGAGCCGCTCGATGCGCTGGTGCTCATGGTGGAGCCGACGTTCCCCGGCGTGCGGGTGAGCTGCCGGCTCATCGGGGTGTTCTGGCTGCGGATCGGGGAGCGCCGGGAAGCGAAGCTGGTGTGCGTACCGGAGGGCGAACCGGCCTACGACGGCGTCGACGACGTGGACGAGCTGAGCCGCCACCAGCGTGAGGAGCTGGGCAACTTCTTCGACATCTACCGCAGCCTGGACCCCGACAGCGAGGCGACGAGCGAGGGCTCGGAGGGCGCCAGGACCGCAACACGAGTGCTGGCCGAGGCCCGGGAGCGCGCGGCCGGACAGCCCGCGCAGGGGTGAGGCCCACCCCTAGGCTTCCCCGCAGGCCCGATCCGCAGGTGCCATCGGGGGCGGGCGCGGGGCTCTGCACGGGCGACCGAGTTGTCCACAGGTCCGTCCACACCTGTGGATCGAACTACTGTTCGAGGTCGGCGGGTCCCTCGGCGACGGCCATCCCGAGCTGGTCGGCGACCTGGCCCATGACGTCCTGCACCGCCACCGTGTCGGTCAGCGGCATCACGGCGCTCTCCGCCCGGCCCGCCGCGACGCACTCGGTGACCTCGGCGATCTCGTGCGAGTAGCCGCCACCGGTCGGCGGGAGGTCGAGCTCCTCCGGCTCGTGGCCGTTGCGGAACACGAGCAGGCGGGAGGGGTGGTGGAAGCGCGGCGGCACCTCGATCCAGCCGCCCGTGCCGACCACCCGCGCCATGCCCGGGGACTGGCAGCGCAGCGAGGCGAACAGCGTCGCGCTGCGGCCCTCGGGGTAGCCGAGCAGGATCGCCTCCTCGACGTCGACGCCCTCCTCCACCATGTGGCCGTGCACGGTGACCGACTCGGGGTTGCCGAGCACCATCTGTGCGAACGAGATCGGGTAGACGGACAGGTCGAACAGGGCGCCACCGCCGAGTGCGGGGTTGTAGAAGCGGTCCTCGGGACTGTTGGGCTGCAGGGCGCCGAGGTCGGCCTGGACCGCCATGACGTCGCCGATCGCGCCCTCGGCGATCAGCTCCCGCATCCGCACGATCGCGGGCTGGAAGCGCGTCCACATCGCCTCCATCACGAACGCGCCCCGCTCCGCCGCGAGCGCCGCGATCTCCCGGGTGGCCTCCGGCGTCACGGTGAACGCCTTCTCGACCATGAGCGCCTTGCCCGCCCGGAGGCCGGCGAGGGCCACCGCGCGGTGCAACGGGTGCGGGGTCGCGATGTAGAGGACGTCCACCTCGGGGTCCTCGACGATGCCGCGGTAGGAGTCGTGCACCGTGCCCGCGCCGACGTCGGCGGCGAACGCCTCCGCCCGCTCCTTCGACCGCGACGCGACCGCGACGACCTCGGCGTCGGGCACGTGGACGAAGTCCGCCGCCACCTTCCGCGCGATGCGTCCCGGCCCGACGATTCCCCAGCGGACGGTCACCTGACCCCCTCCATGAGCCGCTTCAGCAGCGGCGTCGACAGCGCGACGAGCAGCCCGATCACGATCGCGACGGCCCCGAGCACCCCGAAGTACACCCGTTCGGAGTCCTCGCTGTAGAAGCCTGCCAGGGCCCCCGACAGCGCCGAGCCCAGCGCCACCGACAGGAAGAACAGCCCCACCATCTGAGCCCGGAACGCCTCCGGCGCGAGCTTCGTCGACACCGACAGCCCGACCGGCGAGATCAGCAGCTCGGCGATCGTGAACACGAACAGGATGCCGATCAGGCCGAGCAGCGGCGCGCTGTTCGGGCCGCCGCCCGCCATCGGCAGGAACAGCAGGAAGGCCACGCCCATGATCGCCGCACCCAGCCCGAACTTCACCGGGGTCGAGGGCTGGCGCGGGCCGAGCTTCGTCCACAGGGCGGCGAACGCGCCCGAGAGCACGATGATGAAGATCGGGTTGATCGACTGGACCCAGGCGACCGGGAAGTCCCAGCCGAACAGGTTCCGGTCCAGCCGCTGGTCGGAGTAGATCGTGACCACGGTGAACTGCTGCTGGTAGAGCGACCAGAAGGCCGCGCTGGCGATCCACAGCGGGATGAACGCGAGCACCCGGTGCCGCTCGACGGGGGTCACCCGCCGGCTGCCGAGCATGAGGGCGAAGTAACCGACGGCCGCCGCGGACGTCACCACGATCACGGCGAGGTCGAGCCGGTCGGCGCTCAGCACGCCGGTGAGAGCCAGCACGAGGACCACGACGGCGGCCAGGGCCGCGACCACGATCGCGCGGCGCCGCTCCCCGCCGCCCAGCGGCGACGGGACCTCGTGCGCCTTCGGCGGCAGGTTCTTGCGCCGGATCGCGTACTGGATCAGCCCCGCGGCCATGCCGACGGCGGCGAGGCCGAAGCCGAAGTGGAAGCCCGCGGTGGACTGCAGCAGCCCGGTGAGCAGCGGCCCGACCAGCGCACCGAGGTTGATGCCCAGGTAGAACAGCGAGAACCCGGCGTCGCGCCGCTCGTCGTCGGGGGCGTAGAGGGTGCCGACGAGGCTGGTGGCGTTGCCCTTCACCCCGCCGCTGCCGAGCGCGACCAGCACCAGGCCGACGCCCACGCCGGCCAGGCCCGGGATCACCGCGAGCGCGACGTGCCCGGCCATGACCACGATCGCGGCGTAGAAGAGGGTCCGCTCCGCGCCCAGCACCCGGTCGGCGAGCCAGGTGCCGACGATCGTCGACAGGTAGACCAGCCCGCCGTACGCCCCGACGATGCCGGCGGCCGTCGCCTCCGGCATCCCCAGGCCGCCCTGCTCGGCGGTGTAGTACAGGTAGATCAGCAGGATGCCCTGCATGCCGTAGAAGGAGAACCTCTCCCACATCTCCACCCCGAACAGGGCGGACAGCAGGGACGGCTGACCGAAGAAGCCGCGATCGGCGCGCTCCCGGGTCAGCTGGGGTGCATCGCTCATGCCGGACACCCTTTCACCGCAGGTCGTGGGACGTCGCGCCGGAGCGGGAACAGGTCAGAGCCTCCGGTAACCCGGGTGGACGCCGGGGGTGAGGCCGTGCGCCTCGGCCAGGCGGGCGAGCAGGGCGCGGAGCCGGGCCCGGTCGGCGTCCGGGAGCGGGCCGCAGATCGCGTCGTCGTGCGCCCGGCCGACCTCGGCGATCCGCCCCAGCAGGGCCTCCCCGGCCTCGGTGAGGTGCAGGGCGTGCAGGCGCCGGTCGTCCGGGTTGCGCCGCCGCTCCACCAGGCCGCGCTCGTCGAGCCCGTCGACCAGTGCGACGAGCCGGCTGGGCGGCGTGCCGAGCAGGCGGGCGAGGGCCTGCTGCGACCGGCCCGGCTCGGCGGCGATCGCCCGGAGCAGCCCGGTCTGCGGCGGGGTGAGCTCCAGCTCGGCGATCCGCTCGGCGAACCGCCCCGCGGCATAGGCACCCAGCTGGGCCAGCAGGAACGCGGAACCGGGGCCGCTCGGGTCGATCACGGGAGGACCGTATCCCTTGACAAACCGTATACACAAGTGAACGATTCTCTCCCGTAACGGATCACAGGGGGAACGATGACCATGACCGCCACCCGGACCGCACGCACCCGCCCCGACCGTCAGGGCGGGCCTCCACTCCTCGTGCCCGCGCTCGCCTTCGCCGGGCTCATCGTGGCCGGGGCCGTGCTCGGCTCGTCGGGCCCGCGGCCCGGCACCGGCGCGGAGGCGACGCTCGCCTGGACCGCCGCCCACGGCACCCTGCTGTCGGTCGGCGCCGCCCTGCTGCTCGGGTCGGCGTTCCCGCTGGTCGTCTACGCCGCCACGGCCGTGCGGCGGCTGCAGCGGCTCGGCGTCTCCGCGCCCGGCCCGCTCATGGGCTTCGCCGGCGCCGTGCTGGCCGCGGGCTCGCTCGGCGTCAGCGCGCTGGTCGGGTGGGTCGCCGCGCAGACCGCCGGCCTGGGGGACGCCGCGCTGGCCCGCGCCCTGGTCCGGCTCTGGTTCGCGACGGGCGGGATCGGCTTCGCGGCGCCGCTCGGCCTGCTGCTGCTCGGCCTGGGGGTGCCGGCGCTGATCCGCCGGCTCGTGCCGCGCTGGCTCGCGTGGGCCGCCCTGGTGATCGGCGGCCTCGCCGTGCTCAGCACGTTCGCGCTGGTCACGGATGCCCTCTACCCGCTCATCCCGGTCGGCCGATTCGGCGGCGTCCTCGTGCTCCTCGCGTTCGCCGTGGCCCTGCCGGCGACCCGGAACGCGGAGCCGGCCCGATGAACCGGCCGTTCCGCTTCGGGGTCGTCGCGGCGCCGCAGGGGCCGGGCGACGCGTGGACCGCCCGCGCCCGCCGGGTCGCCGACCTCGGCTACTCGACCCTGCTCGCCCCGGACAACCTGCACCTGCACGCGCCGCTGCCCGCGCTGGCCGCCGCCGCCACGGCCGTGCCCGGCCTGCGGGTCTGCCCGTTCGTGCTGGCCGGGCCGCTGCGCCCGGCCCGCGCCACGGCGTGGGAGGCGCACACCATGACCGCGCTGACCGGCGGCCGGTTCGACCTGGGCCTCGGCACCGGCCGCCCGGCCGCGCGCGCCGAGGCCGAGGCGCTCGGCATGCCCTGGGGCACCGCGGCCGAGCGGCTCGAGCAGGTCCGGGCCGCGATCGCCGCGCTGCGCGAGCTCGACGGGGACCCGCACACCCCGGTGCTGATGGCGGCGTCCGGCCCGAGGGCGCTCGGGCTGGCGGCCGAGGTGGCCGACATCGTCACGCTGGCGGCGCAGCCCACCACCCCGCGCGCCGAGGTCCGGCGCATGGCCGCGGACCTGCGGGCGCGCCCCGGCGGCCGCGAGCTCGAGATCGCGATGAACGTCTTCGTGGTGGGCGACGAGATCCCGGACTGGGCGGTCCGGTGGGCCGGCCCCGGCGCGGCGGAGGCGCTGCGCGACCCGGACACCCTGGTCGTGCTGCGCGGCACGCCGGACGAGATGGCCACCGAGCTCGAACGCCGCCGGAAGGAGCTGGGCGTGAGCTACCTCGCCGTGAGCGAGCCGTTCGCGGAGGCCCTGGCGCCGGTGGTGGAGCGGCTCACCGGCCGCTGAGGTCGCCGGCGAGCGGCCAGGTCGCCAGGTCGTCGTACTGCGGCCCCGGGCGGCTGCGGACCAGGTGCAGCGTGTCCGCCCGCCACGGCCGGCCGGTGAACCCGGCGAGCGCCCGTACCGCCTGGGCGAGCCCGCTCACGCCGCCCCGCCCGCGGGCCAGCGTGAGGTGCGCCCGGAAGGCGCGGTCCTCGAGGGCGACGCCGGCGTCGCGCACGGCCGCGGCGACCTCGCCCGCGAGCGCGCCGAGCCCGCGGGTGTCGCCCGCGAGCCCGGTCCACAGCACCCGTTCGCCGAACCGGCCGGCGCCGGAGAGCGCGAGCCCGAGGGGTGCGGCCCGCGCGGCGACGGCGGACAGGCCCGCCCGCACCCCGTCGAGGGTCGCCTCGTCGACCTCGCCGAGGAAGGCGAGGGTCAGGTGCCACTGCTCCGGACGGGTCCACCGCGCGCCCCGGTGGTCCCGGCGCACGGCCGCCACCGCGGCGGCCAGCTCCTCGACGGCCTCCGGCGGCGGGACGACGGCCACGAACGCACGCACGGCAGCGATCCTGCCCGGTGCCGGTCCCCGGCGTCGTCCGCACGGCGGGCGGTCTCGGGCGACGGGTTCCGTCCGAACGGCGCTCTCGTGCACTGCCGAGTGCCGTTCGTGGAGTGTGGCGGCCGATTAGGCTCGACCGGGTGACGCTCGTCGTGAGCCGGCTGGCCCGGTACCCCGTGAAGTCCTGCCGCGGCGCCACGGTCACCGAGGCGCGCGTGGAGCCCTGGGGGCTCGCGGGCGACCGCCGGTGGATGGTCACCGAACCCGACGGCACGTTCGTCACCGCCCGGGCGCTGCCCCGGCTCCTGCTGGTCCGCCCCGAGCCCGACGCGGACGGCCTGGTCCTGCACGGCCCGGGGGTCGCGCCGCTGCCCGTACCGGTGCCCGAGGGCGGCCCGCTGGTCGACGTCGTCGTGTGGCGGGACCGGGTGAAGGCCACCTACGCCGGCGACGCGGCGGCCGCGTGGCTCACCGAGCTCCTCGGCCGGCCGCTGCAGCTCGTGCACCTCGACGACCCGCGCCGCCGGCCCGTCGACCCGGACTTCGGCGCCGCGGGCGACACCGTGTCCTTCGCCGACGGCTTCCCGCTGCTGCTCACCACGGACGGCTCGCTCGCGGCGCTGAACGAGCTGATCGCGGCCGGGCCGAACGCGGGCGAGGCCCCGGTGCCGATGATCCGGTTCCGGCCCGGCGTCGTCGTCGCCGGATCGGCACCGTGGGCGGAGGACGGCTGGACCGCGCTGCGGATCGGCGGGGCCCGGTTCCGCGCGGTGAAGCCCAGCGGCCGCTGCGTGGTCACCACCCTCGACCCGGACACCGCCGAGAAGGGCCGCGAGCCGCTGGCCACGCTGGCCCGGCACCGGCGGATCGGCGGGAAGGCCGTGTTCGGGACGAACCTCGTGCCGGACACCCCCGGCGTCGTGATCCGCGTGGGGGACGAGGTCGAGCCGCTCGGGTGACCGGCGCCGCAGCCGGTGAACCGCGGCGGGCCCGGCGCCGTGTCTCCTCGTGCCGGTGCCCGCACGGGCACCGGTGCACCACGCCGAGGAGTTCCGCCCCATGACCACGACCACCCCGTCGGGGACCGCGCCGACGACCGCGTCCGGCGATCGCCGGCGCCGAGCCCGGCGGATCGGGTCGGTGCTGCTCACGGCGCTCGCGGCGGTGCTGGTGCTGGGCGCGCTCACCGCGCCGGCGGAGGTGGTGCAGCTCGAGCCGCTCGCCTTCCTCCGGTTGCCGGTCGAGGGCCTGGCCGGTGCCGCGCTGCTGCTCCTGCTGCGCGGGCGGGCCCGCCGGGTCGTGGCGCTCGCCGCTGGGGCGCTGCTGGGTGTGCTGCTCCTGCTGCGGATCACCGACCTGGGCTTCCGCTCCGTGCTGGTGCGGCCCTTCGATCCCGTGCTCGACGGCGCACTGCTCGGCAACGCCGTCGACTTCCTGGACGAGTCGTTCGGCCGGGCGGGCGGGATCGCGGCCCTGGTCGGCGCCGGGCTGCTCGTCGTCGCGGTGCCGGTGCTCACCGCGCTGGCGGTACGCCGGCTGGCCGGGCTCCTCGGCGAGCGCCGACGGGCGAGCGCCCGCGTCGTCGGGGTGCTCACCGCGGCCTGGGTGGTGTGCGCGGTGCTCGGGGCCACGCTCGTGCCACCCGTCCCGTTCGCCTCGCGCAGCGCCGCCTCCCTGGCCTGGGCCACGGCGAAGCAGGTCCCGGTCAGCCTCGCCGACGAGCGCGAGTTCGACCGGCAGGCCGCCGTCGACGCCTTCCGCGACACCCCGCCCGACCAGCTGCTCACCGCGCTGAAGGGCAAGGACGTCGTCGTCGCCTACGTGGAGAGCTACGGGCGCAGCACCGTCGAGGACCCGCAGTACGCGGCCGGGGTGGGGGCGACCCTGGCGCAGGGCGACCGGGACCTCGCGGCCGCCGGCTTCGGCTCGCGCAGCGGCTGGCTCACCTCGCCGATCGCGGGCGGCGGCAGCTGGCTCGCGCACGCGACCTTCCTGTCCGGGCTGTGGATCGACAACCAGCAGCGCTACCGCAGCCTCACCTCCAGCGACCGGCTCACCCTGACGAAGGCCTTCCAGCGCGCGGACTGGCGCACGGCCGACGTCATGCCCGGGACCAGCGCGGCCTGGCCGGAGGGTGCCTTCTACGGCGTCGACCAGCACTACGACGTCCACGCCCTGGGCTACCGCGGGCTGAACTACAGCTGGTCACCGATGCCGGACCAGTTCGCGCTCTCGAAGTTCCAGCAGCTCGAGTACGGCGTGCCCGGCCGCGGACCGCTGATGAGCGAGGTCACGCTGACCTCCAGTCACGTGCCGTGGACGCCGGTGCCGACGATGCGGGACTGGAACTCGCTGGGCGACGGCGGCGTGTACGACGAGGAGGTCCGCGCCGCCGACCCGCCGGACGTCGTGTGGAGCGACCCGGCCCGGGTGCGCGACAGCTACCGGCGCACGATCCAGTACTCGCTCGAGGCCCTGACCTCGTGGGTGACGCACTACGCCGACGACAACCTCGTGCTGATCGTGCTCGGCGACCACCAGGCCGCCCCGATCATCACCGGCGGCAGCCCGAACCACGACGTCCCGATCTCGGTGGTCACCAAGGACCGGGCCGTGCTCGACGAGGTCGCCGGCTGGCAGTGGCAGCCGGGGCTGAAGCCCGCGCCGGACGCCCCGGTCTGGCGGATGGACGCCTTCCGCGACCGGTTCCTCGACACGTTCAGGTAGCGGGGAGCGCCAGGAGGTCGACGTGCCCGACCTCCGCCCGCAGCGCGCCCGCCGCGAGCGCGGCGAGCCGGCGCCGCAGGTAGGGGCCCGCGTCCGCGGCGAGCCCGGGCTCCTGCTCGCACGCGGCGGCGATCCAGCCGCGCAACCACTCCTCGGTCAGCTCCGGATGCCCGGGACCCAGCCGCCACGGGCTCGGCCCGGTCGTCACCTCGGCCCCGAGCACACGGAACGCCTCGGCCGCCACCGCCCCGGCGTCGGGTCCGAGCAACCGGCGGCCCGCGACGACCCGGCGCTGGTGGGCGTCGAACGCGGCGGCGAGGTCGCCGTCGAGGGGCTCGGCCGGGTCGAGGCGGGCCCCGCCCGTCACGGACAGGGTGAACAGGGCCGCGGCGCCGGCGTCGACGCAGAGCCGGGCGAGCTGCGCCACCTCCTCCGCGGTGAGCAGGTCGAGCAGCGCCGAGCAGGTCACGAGCGAGGTGCCCGCGAGGTCGGTGAGCTCGCTCAGCTCCCCCTCGACCGGCTCGCCGGGTACGGACGCGGCGGCGAGGGCCAGCAGCCGGGGGTCGCGGTCGTGCAGGTACCAGCGTTGCGGGCGGGGCAGCCGCGGGGCGAGCCAGCGGCCCATCGAGCCGCTGCCGCACCCGAGGTCCCGGACCACGAGCGGCGGCTCCAGGCGGGCCGCGACCAGGGCGGCGAGGTCGGCGGCCCGGGCCTCGGCGTCGGCCGGCTCGCGCAACGCGAGCCAATCCGGTTCACACACCGGCGATCCCGGGGTACTCATCCTCGCGTCCCACTCCATCCGCGCCCTCCCCGGTTGAACCGCCGGCCTCACCCGTCCGTGTAGGAAGTGTGTACCTGCAGAGCCCCCTGACGACCTCCCCCGGCACGACGCTCCCGCTCGAGCGGCAGCAGGCCGCGGCGGCCGGCGCCCAGCTCGTGCTGCTCACCGCGCTCACGGTCGCGACCGGCCTGGGCCTCGCCGGGTGGCTGGCCGGCGCCGCCTACGCGTTCGGGCTGCACGGGCTGCTGGGCGGGGCGGCCCGTCGCGCCCGGGCGGAGACCCTGGGCCCCGCGGACCTGGTCACGCTCGGTCGCGCCGTGCTCATCGGCGGGGTCACGGCCCTGGTCGTGCACGGGTTCGCGGCGGGGGTGACGCCGGTGGTCCCGCTCGTCGGGCTGGCCGCGGTCGCCCTGTCCCTCGACTTCGTCGACGGGCGGGTGGCCCGGCGCACCGGCACCGCGAGCGCGCTGGGGGCACGCTTCGACATGGAGACGGACGCCTTCCTGCTCCTTGTGCTCAGCGTGCAGGTCGCCGCCGTCACCGGACCGTGGGTGCTGGCCATCGGCGGGATGCGGTACGCGTTCGTCGCCGCGGGGAAGCTGCTGCCGTGGCTGACCGGCAGCCTCCCGGCCCGGTTCTCCGCGAAGGTCGTGGCCGCGGCACAGGGGATCGTGCTCGTGGTGGCCGCGGCGGGGATCCTGCCGGTGGCCGCCGCCGTCGTGCTCGTGGCGGCGGCCCTGGCGGCGCTGCTGTGGTCCTTCGGCCGCGACACCCTGCTGCTGTACCGGCGGCGGGCCGCGCGCTAGCTGCCCAGGGCCCGCAGGCCGGCCGCGGCCAGGGGCTCGACCGCGCCGCCGACCGTCTCGAAGCCCTCGCCGAGGGTCTTGCCCGCCACGAACCGGGCGTGGATGCCCTCGGCGATCACCGCGGCCTTGAAGTAGCCGAGGGCCAGGTAGAACGGCCAGTCGCCGACGTCGCGGCCCGAGGTCTTCGCGTAGCGGCCCACCAGTTCCTCGGCCCGGGGCATCCGGGTCGAGGTGGCCGCCGCGCCGCCCGCGAGCACCGGGTCGAAGGCCGGGTCGGAGTAGGCGATGTGCAGGCCGAGGTCCGAGAGCGGGTCGCCGAGCGTGGACATCTCCCAGTCGACGAGGGCGCGCACCTCGGTGACGTCCATGGGTCCGAGGATCGCGTTGTCGATGCGGAAGTCGCCGTGCACGATCGACGCGCCGGACTCCTCCGGGGTGATCGCCGCGAGCCGCTCGTGCAGGGTCTCGACGTCGGGCAACGGGCGGGTCTGCACCCGCGTCCACTGGTCGTACCAGCGCCGGACCTGCCGGCCGAGGTAGCCCTGCGGCTTCCCGAACCGCTCCAGCCCGACCGACGCCGGGTCCACCGCGTGCAGCGCGGCCAGGGCGTCGATGAGCGCGAAGGCGCAGTCGTGCACCTCGCCGTCCGTGAGCGCGGCGAGCTCGTCGCCGGTGCGGATGACCCGCCCGTCCACGAACTCCACGACCGCGAACGGCGCCCCGATCACCGAGTCGTCCTCGCACTGCACGATCGGCCGCGCGACCGGCACGCCGTGCCCGTACAGCGCCGCGACCACGGTGTACTCGCGCTTCATGTCGTGCGCCGACGGCGTGAGCCCGCCCAGCGGCGGCCGGCGCAGCACCCAGGTCTGCGTGCCGTCGGTGAGCCGGTAGGTGAGGTTCGAGCGGCCGCCGTGCAGCAGCTCGGCGGTCAGCGGGCCGGTACCCGGGACGTGCTCGTCGACGTACGCCTGCAGCTTCGGCAGGTCGAGTCCCTGCACGGCCACGGTGCCTCCCTCGGTCGTCGGCTGCCTCGTCGGCTAACGAGTGCTAGCCCCATCGCAGCACATCACAGGGGTACTGTCACGGTCACGGCTATCACTCGTTAGCCGGGAGGGGGTGGCATGGGCACGGCGAGTGCCATCCGCGTGGCCGCGCTCGAGCTGTTCGCCGCCCGCGGCTACGAGGGCACCACGATGGCCGACATCGGCGCGGCGGTGGGCATCCGCGGGCCGAGCCTCTACAAGCACGTCGCGTCGAAGCAGGATCTGCTGGTCGAGCTGATGACCGCCACGATGGACGGGCTGCTGGAGCTGCACCGGGCCGCCGTGGCCGGGACGGACGACCCGGTCGAGCGGCTGCGCCGGGCCGTCGACGCGCACGTCCGCTTCCACGCACGGCACCGGCTCGAGGCGTTCGTCGGCGCGAGCGAGATGCGCAGCCTGGCCGAGCCGCACCGCGGGACGGTGCTCGGCAAGCGGGCCGAGTACGAGCGCTCCTTCCGCCGCCTGGTGGAGGAGGGGGTCGCGGCCGGCCGGTTCCGCGTGCCCTCCGTCCGGCTCGCCTCCTACGCGATCCTCGACCTCGGCATGGGCCTCGCCACCTGGTACCGCGAGGAGGGCGAGCTCAGCGAGAACGAGGTCGTGTGGCAACAGACGGAGTTCGCGTTGCGGTTGGTGGGGGCGGAGTAGGCCGGGCCGCGCACCCGAGCGTGCACGGGCACACCCGGCGGGGCCTGGTCCACCCGTTCCCGCGCGGACACCCCCCGGCCGGGCCTGGCGCACCCGCTCCGGTGGCGCGGCACACCGATCAGCTCGCCCCACACCCGGTCGACGGCCTGCGGGACGACTGATCGGGTGTGCGGCCGTCAGGAACGAGGGCGGTACCGGTGAAGGGCCGAGCGGGAGGCGTCGGCGGTACCCGTGAGGGGTCCGCCGGCCCTCGGAACATGCCCCGATCCACTCGATTCCCAGAACCCCGGGGTGGACGGGCACCGTGGAGGACGGGTAGCCACGGAGGCATGCCGAGAGCACTCGTCGTCGTCCACGAGACCGATCCCGGCCGGCAGCGCCGGATCCCGGGGACCGTGCTGCCGGCCCTGGCCGAGCACGGCGTCGAGACCGAGATCGCGACCTTCCTCGGCGGCGGGCAGGTCCCGGACCCGGCCGACCGCGACCTGGTCGTGGTGATGGGCTCGGCCCACGCCGCGTACGACGACTCCCTGCCCTGGCTCGCACTCGAGCTCGCCTTCCTGCGCCGGGCCGTGGAGGTCGGTACGCCGGTGCTCGGCATCTGCTTCGGCGGACAGGCACTCGCGCGGACCCTGGGCGGGACCGTGGGCCGGGCTCCCGAGCCGGAGCGCGGCTTCGTCGACCTGGACACCCTCCGCCCGGACGTGCTCCCGGCGGCGCGGTGGATGGAGTTCCACTACGACGCGTTCACCCTGCCGCCCGGGGCGGAGGAGCTGTCGCGCAACGCCGTGGCCCTGCAGGCCTTCGCCGTCGGGCCCCACCTGGGCCTGCAGTTCCACCCCGAGATCACCCCGGACGTCTTCGCCGCCTGGTTCGAGGCGCGGCCCCCCGACGTCCGCGCCGCCGTCGCCGCCGAGGTGGACCTCGACGCGGTGCGCGCCGAGCTCACCTCACGGGCGGACGAGCTGGCCGACGCCTGCCGCGCCCTCATCGCCGGCTTCCTCGCCCGGGCGGACCTCGCCGCCGCCGCGTGAGGCGGGTCGCGCGGCGGCGAGGGAGACGGCGTGCGTGACGCCGGAGAGCCCGGCCGCAGGAGGAGTGGTGCGGTGCGGCCGTCGTCGACCTCCGTCCTCGGGGCTCCCGGGGATCGCTGGCACGGCCCACCCCCGTGAGGCATCCGCGGATCAGCGCACGTGCACCGGCAGCTTCTCCAGGCCGTAGACGATCGAGGCGTCCCGGAACTCCAGCTCCTCGACGGGGACCGCGAGGCGCAGGTCGGGGAAGCGGCGGAACAGGGCCGGGTAGGCGGCGCGCAGCTCCATCCGGGCCAGCTCGGCGCCGATGCAGCGGTGGATGCCGTGCCCGAAGGCGTAGTGCGAGGTCGGGGCGCGGTGCGGGTCGAAGCTCTCCAGCAGCTCGCCGTCGCGGTCCGCGGAGAGCAGCGAGCAGATCACCGCGTCGCCCTCCTTGACCGCGACCCCGCCGATCTCGACGTCCCGCGTGGCGAACCGGGGGAAGGCCACCTGCACCACCGTCAGGTAGCGCAGCAGCTCCTCGACGATCGGGCCGGCCGCGGCGTCGTCCTCGCGCACCAGCCGGGCGGCCTCGCGGTCCTCGACCAGGGCGAGGGTGCCGAGCGCGAGCATGCTGGCCGTGGTCTCGAACCCGCCGGTCAGCACGCCGTCGGCCAGGCCGGCGAGCTCCTCGTCGTCGACCCGGTCGCCGTGCTCCCGCACGATCATGCCGAGCAGGCCGTCCGTGGGGGCGTCGCGCTGCTTCTTGACCTGCTCGCGCAGGAAGACCAGCGAGTCCGAGATCGCACCGAGCGAGGCGCTGGCCCCGCCGAGCAGGTCGAACCGCGCGGTCGCGACCTCCTGGAAGGCCTCGCGCTCGGCGTACGGCACCCCGAGCAGCTCGCAGATCACGAGCGACGGGATCGGGAGCGCGAACTCCTCGACCAGGTCGACGGGGCCCGGGGCGGCCGCCATCCGGTCGAGGCACTCCCCCACGATCTCCTCGATCCGCGGGGTGAGGCGGGCGAGCCGGCGCATCGTGAACTCCGGCGTGAGCAGCTTGCGCAGCCGGGTGTGCACGGGCGGGTCGGAGAAGCCGAGGCCGCCGGGGTTCTCGCTCTCGACCATCCCGACCTGCGCCGCGAGGTGGTTGAAGTCGCTGGAGTAGGTGTCGACGGAGCCCAGGACGGACCGGACCTCGTCCCGCCCCGTGACCAGCCAGACGTCGATCTTCAGCGGCAGGTCCAGCCGGCTGACGGGCGACAGGGCGCGGGTCTCGGCCAGGGCGGGCAGCGGGTCCAGTCCGGACCGCCGCAGCGGCATCAGCGCGTGGTCGGGCAGCAGGGACCCCAGGTCGAGGCCCTTCTTGTTCATGCGGGCCAGCTGACGGCGGACGAACCAGGTGGCCAGGCGTGCTCGGAGGTTGGGCACGAGGGCGACCATAGCGGGCACTGATGAACATCCGATGCAAGTGCCGCTACGACGCTGAGACACCCCTGAGACGGCATTCGGGGGAGCGTGGTCCCGGTCACGGGTACCGGGACCACGCCCTGCCGCCCAGCGCCCGTGCCGACCCCCCGGCGGTCGCCCGCCGGCACGGAGCGGTGCTGGTACGGCTGTACCAGAACCTACCTGGCACACCGTGGTGGACAAAGCCCTGCCGCGCCCGGGTGGTGCCCCTGCCGGGCGAGGCGGCGGACCGTGCGGGGGTGGAGCGTGACCTCCTACCTGGACCAGATCTGCCGTCAGCCCGCCCCGACGAGCGGCTCGGGGCCGACCAGGTAGTCCGCGTCCCGGGCGTCCGTGATCAGCATGTGGCCCGGGGCGTGCGCGATCGCCAGCGACGGCCGGGACTCGACGACCGCGGCCTGCGGGGTGACCCCGCAGCCCCAGAACACCGGGACCTCGCCCTCCCGGACGGTCACGGCGTCGCCGTAGTCCGGCGCGGCCAGGTCGGCGATGCCCAGCTCGGCCGGGTCGCCGACGTGCACGGGCGCGCCGTGCACGGACGGGTAGCGCGCGGTCACCGCGACGGCGGTCTCCACCAGGTGCTCGGGGACCGGGCGCATCGAGACGACCATCGGGCCGCCGAGCGCGCCGGCGCCGCGGCACCGCCGGGTCGTCCGGTACATCGGGACGTTGCGGCCCTCCTCGACGTGCCGGACCGGGACCCCGGCGGCCAGCAGTGCCCGCTCGAAGGTGAAGCTGCAGCCCACGAGGAAGGCGACGAGGTCGTCCCGCCAGAACTCGCGGGCGTCGGGCGTCTCGGCGATCTGCACGCCGTCCCGGTAGATGCGGTACAGCGGGATGTCCGTGCGGACGTCGCCGTCGAGGATCGGGCCGCCGAACTCACCGGGCTCCAGGACGTCGAGCACCGGGCAGGGCTGGGGGTTCCGCTGGGCGAACAGCAGGAAGTCCCAGGCCAGCTCCCGCGGGAGGGCGATGAGGTTGGCCTGCGTGTAGCCCGGGCACCAGCCGGCGGTGGGGGTGACGAGGCCGGCGCGGAACCGGGCGCGGGCCTCGGCGGGCGAGTCGATCATGCGTTCTCCCTGCTCGGACCTGGTGGGTGGCGAGGTCGCGCACTCACAGGCGGATGCGGACGGGTTGGCCGGGGCGGACCTGGGCGGCGCGGTCGACGTCGGCGTCGCGCAACACCGCGATCACCGGGTAGCCCCCGGTCACGGGATGGTCGGCGAGGAAGACGACGGGTTCCCCGCCCGGCGGCAGCTGGATCGCGCCGCGGGTCAGGCCCTCGCTGGGCAGCGAGCCGGCGCCCCCGGCGACCTCGAGCGTCGCGCCCTCCAGCCGCATCCCCACCCGGTCGGTGCGGCCGGAGGCGACCCAGCGCGCGGTGGCCAGCGCGTCGGGGTCGACCGCGTGCTCGGCGTGCGGGCCGCGGACCGCGCGCAGCGTGACGCGTCCCGCGGGCGGGGGTGCGACGGGCGCGACGTCGATCTCCGGCCAGGCCGCCGGTTCCGGGCCGACCGGCAGCTCGGCGCCCTTCTCCAGCGGCTCGGGCCCGATGCCGGAGAGGACGTCCGTGCTGCGCGAGCCGAGCACGGGCGGCACGGCGATGCCGCCGCGCACGCACAGGTAGGTCCGCAACCCGGCGGACGGCGGGCCGAGCCGCAGCTCCTGTCCCCGCCGGAGCCGGACGACGGCGTTGTGGCCCACCGGCCGCCCGTCGACCGTCGCGGGGGCGGGTGCGCCGGTCAGTGCGACGAGCAGGTCCCGCCCGGCCCGGGCGGCGAACCCGCCGAGCAGGATCTCGATCCCGGCGGCGCCCTCGTCGTCGTTGGCGAGGAGGCGGTTGCCGAGGCAGAGCGAGGCGCGATCGGCCGCCCCGGACCGGCCGACGCCCATCGCGGCCAGCCCCGGCCGGCCCAGGTCCTCGACCAGGGCCTGCGGGCCGACCTGCAGGACCTCGATCACGACACCTCCACGAACCGGACCTCCGCGCCCGGCTGCAGCAGCGCGGGCGGGTCGCGGTCGAGGTCCCACAGCGGCGCGTCCGTGCGGCCGATCAGCTGCCACCCGCCGGGCGACGACCGCGGGTAGACCCCGCTGAACTCTCCGGCCAGCCCGACGGACCCGGCCGGGACCTTGGTGCGGGCCTCCTCCCGGCGCGACACCTGCAGCCGCGGATCGCCGCCGGACAGGTACGCGAAGCCGGGCGCGAAGCCGCCGAACGCCACCCGCCACGGGGTCCCGGTGTGCGCCGCGACGATCCCGGCCCGGTCCAGGCCCGTCAGCCGGGCGACGTCGTCGAGGTCCGGGCCGTCGTAGACCACCGGGATCTCGACGGTCCCGGCCGGTGGGCCCGCTTCGGCAGGCCGGACCTCGAGCGCGTCCACGGCCGCGCGCAGCCGGCCGAGGTCGGCGCGCGGCTCGGCGACCAGCAGCACGGTCCGCGCCGCGGGCACGACGTCGAGCACCCCGGGCAGCCCGGCCGCGCGGCAGGCGTCGGCCAGCGCCACGACCTCGGCGATCTCCCCCTCCGGATCCAGGAGCAGCGCGGCGTCGCCGTAGGGCAGGACCCTCACACGAACCCCTTCAGCTCCACGCCGGCCTTCTCCAGCCCCGCGCGCACCGCGGTGGCCATGGCCACCGCGCCCGGGGAGTCGCCGTGCACGCAGGCGGACTCCGCGGTCACCGGCACGTCCGAGCCGTCGACCGCGCGGACCACGCCCTCGTCGAGCATCCGCAGCAGGCGCGCGGTGACCTCGTCGGGATCGTGCAGGACGGCGCCCTCCTCGCGGCGGGAGACGAGCGCGCCCTCGGGCGTGTACCCGCGGTCGACGAAGAACTCCGGCACCCCGCGCAGCCCCGCCTCGTCCGCGGCGCGCAACAGCTCGGAGCCGGGCAGGCCGAGGATCGGCAGCGCCGCGTCGTACTCGGCGACCGCGGCCACCACGGCCCGCGCCTGCTCCCGGTGGTGCACGGTGGCGTTGTAGAGCGCCCCGTGCGGTTTGACGTACCGGACGGTGGTCCCGGCCACCCGGCACATCGCCTCCAGCCCGCCGATCTGGAAGAGCACGTCCGCGGTGAGGTCCGCGGGCGGCACGTCGATGAACCGCCGGCCGAAGCCCGCGAGGTCCCGGTAGGCCACCTGCGCCCCGACGACCACCCCGTTCGCCGCGGCGCCCGCCACGGTCCGGCGCAACGTCGACGGGTCACCGGCGTGGAAGCCGCACGCCACGTTCGCGCTGGTCACCAGCCCGAGCATGGCCTCGTCGTCGCCGAGCTCCCAGCGGCCGAAGGACTCGCCGAGATCGGAGTTGAGGTCGAACACCGTCATGACGGCACCTCCGCGGGGAGAAGGGTCACGCGAACAGGCTGCCCACCGCGGCCAGCGAGGACCAGCCGAGGTAGAGCGCGATCAGCCAGGCGAGGACGCCGACGCCGAGCAGCCAGCGCGGGTAGCGGTAGCCGCCGAGCAGGTCGCGGCGCCGCCACGCCACCCACAGGACCACCGTGAAGCCGATCGGCAGGATCAGGCCGTTGAAGGCGCCGGCGAACACCAGCAGCGTGACGGGCGCGGTGCCGATCAGCAGGTAGACCACCGCGCTCAGCGCGATGAAGGCGATGGTCAGGAGGGTGCGGGTGCGCGGCGAGGTCCGGTCGGTGGTGAGGAAGGAGACGGACGTGTAGGCCGCGCCGATCACCGAGGTGATGGCGGCCGCCCAGAGGATCACGCCGAACAGCCGCAGCCCGACCTGGCCGGCCGCGGCCTGGAACGCGCTCGCCGCCGGGTTGTCCTTCGCCAGCGCGACCCCGCCCGCGACCACGCCGAGCACCGCCAGGAACAGCACCACCCGCATCACGCCGGTGACCACGATGCCGAGCACCGAACTGCGGGTGATCGGCTTGACGTTCTCCGGCCCGGTCACGCCGGACTCCAGCATCCGGTGCGCGCCCGCGTAGGTGATGTAGCCGCCGACGGTGCCGCCGATCAACGTGGTGATCGACAGGAAGTCGACGGTGTCCGGGAGCACGAAGCTGCGCAGCGCCTCGCCGAGCGGGGGCTGGGACACGATCGCGACGTACGCCGTCATGCCGATCATCAGGACGCCGAGCAGCACGACGATCCGGTCCAGCGCGACCCCGGCCCGCTTGCTCAGGAAGATCGCGATCGCGATCACGGCCGAGATCGCGCCGCCGATCTTCGCGTCCAGCCCCAGCATCGCGTTCAGGCCCAGCCCGGTGCCGCCGACGTTGCCGATGTTGAAGACGAACCCGCCGATCAGCACCAGCGCGGCCAGCACCCACCCGACGCCGGGGGCGACCCGGTTGCCCAGGTCCTGGGCCCGGCGGCCGGAGACCCCGACGACCCGCCAGACGTTCAGCTGGACGGCGACGTCGATGAGGATCGACACGAGGATCGCGAAGGCGAAGGCCGCGCCGAGCTGGACGGTGAAGGTCGTGGTCTGCGTGATGAAACCGGGACCGATGGCACTGGTGGCCATCAGGAACATCGCGCCGAGCAGCGCGCCCCGGCCGCCCTTCGCGAGGGCGGTGGCGGGACCCGAGGCCGACGCGGGGCGCCCGCCCTCGGGTCGGCCGGCCCCCGGCCCGCCGACCGGTCGGTCCGGATCGACGTCTCTCGCCGCCGGGTCGGCGCTGCGTGCCCTGCCCTGTCCCTTGCCGCCGTTCGCGCTCACGTGCCCTCCTGCCGGGCCATGACCGGGCGGACACCCGGTCGCGTCGAATGGTGAGCGTATGGATTGCTCAACAATCCAGCAAGAGGAAGCCGGGACACGGAAACACGATGGTCACGTAGGCTCCGTCCGTGACGATCGCGGATCCGGCCGGCGCGGCCCTCGCCTCGCTCGCCGGGGCGCGGGCCCTCGTCGCCCGCACGTCGACGGCCGAACGGGTGGCCGACGCCGTGCGGAACGAGGTGGTCGAGGGCCGGTTGCGCCCTGGTGGCCGGTTACCCGAGCAGGCGCTCTCCCATGCGCTCGGCGTCTCGCGGAACACGGTGCGCGAGGCGCTGTCCCAGCTGGTCGCCGAGCGGGTGCTGGTCCGCGAGCCGAACCGCGGCGTGTTCGTCGCCGTGCCCGACGCGGACGCGGTCCGGGACGTCTACCGCGCCCGGCTGCTCATCGAGCCGGCCGCCGTCCGGGAGGGCGAGCGCGCGGAGGACCCGGAGGCCGTCGGGCGGCTGCGCGCGGCCGTGCAGGAGGGCCGCGCGGCCGCTGCGCGCGACGACTGGCCCGGGGTCGCGGGCGCCAACCAGCACTTCCACCGCGCCCTCGTCGGCCTCGCCGGCAGCGAGCGCCTGGACCAGCAGATGGCGCTGCTGCTCGCGGAGATGCGGCTGGTGTTCCACCGGATGACCGGGGTGCGCGAGTTCCACGAGCCCTACCTCGACGGCAACGACGCCATCACCCGGCTCGTCGAGTCCGGGGAGCGGGAGCGGGCGGCCGCGGAGGTGGCGAGCTACCTGCGCACGGCCGAGGCGCAGATCCTGGCGGCCTTCGCCGGGCTGTGACCGCCCCCATCCCGGGCGGCGCTCACATTCCGTGGAGCGCCGGCCTGCGGCTGCCGCACGATGGTGGCGCACGGAAGGGGACCGGATGACGCGCGTGCTCTCGAGGGGCCGGACGAAGCCCTCGCCGGCGGAGACCCCGGGCACACCCGTCCCGTGAGCGCCTGGCAACTCGGCTTCCTGTTCCTCGCCGGGCTCGGCGGCGGTCTCACCGGCTCCGTTGCCGGGCTCGCCTCGCTCGTGTCGTACCCGGCGCTGCTCGCCGTCGGCCTGCCGCCGGTCGTCGCCAACGTGACCAACACCGTCGCGATGCTGGGGACGACCGCCGGCTCGGTCGCCGGATCCCGCCCGGAGCTCGTCGGGCAGGGCCGCACGCTCCTGCGGCTGTCCCTGCTCACCGGCGTCGGCGGGGCGGTGGGCGGTGCGTTGCTGCTGGTCACCCCGTCGGACACGTTCGAGGTGATCGTGCCGTGGCTGATCGCGCTGGCGTCGCTGCTGCTGGTGGTGGCGCCGCGGCTGCGGCGGTGGGCCGAGCGCCGCGCCGAGTCGTCCGGGGCGGGGCGCGGGGCCACCCCGCTCGGCCCGCTCACCCTCGCCGCCGCCTTCGCGGTCGCGCTCTACGGCGGCTACTTCGGCGCCGCCGCGGGCGTGATGATGCTGGCGCTGCTGTCGGTGGCGTGGTCGCAGAGCCTCGCCCGGTCCAACGCGGCCAAGAACGTCGCGGGCGGCGCGGCGAACGTCGTCGCGGCGGTGGTGTTCGCGTTCGTCGCGCCCGTGAACTGGGTCGCGGTGGCGGTACTCGGCGCCGGGCTGCTCGTCGGGTCGCGGACCGGGCCGGCGATCGTGCGGCGGGTGCCGGCGACGCCGCTGCGGATCGCCATCGCGCTGGCCGGGCTCGGGCTGGCGGTGAGCCTGTGGCTCCAGGCGTGAGCGATGAGTTCCGGGGCCCGCGCCGGTCCCTCCTGGCGTGACGACGATCCAGCCGATCATCCTGACCGCCGACCTGCCCCGGATGCTCGCCTTCTACCGCGGCCTGCTCGACGCCGAGGAGACCGTGCGCCAGCCGCCCGAGGGCGAGCCGTTCTACGTCGGCCTGCGCGCGGGTGGCGCCGAGTTCGGGCTGGTCAACGACGAGAAGGCGCCCGCGGCCCCCGGCCCCGTCCTGCTCAGCCTGGACGTCGACGACGTGCGCGCCCGCCTCGGGCGCGTCGCACGGCTCGGCGGCACCGTGCTCGGGCCGCCCAACGACATGCCGTGGGGCCAGCGCGTCGCGCACCTCCAGGATCCGGACGGCAACGCCGTCAACCTCACCCAGCCCGTGCCGCCCGCCTGACGCTCGCCGCGATCGGGTCGAGCCTCCCGCACACCGACGCGAGGAGGGTCAGGACACCGCGATGAGCACCGCGGCGGCGGTCGCCACGGCCAGTCCGAGCACCTGCCCGCGCGAGAGGCGCTCGCCGAGCACGGCGACGCCGACCACGGCCGGCACGAGCGGGTAGAGCGAGGACAGCACCACGGCCACGGTCACGAACTCGCTCTGCGCCGCGACCAGGTAGGCGGTCAACGCCACGGCGGCGAGCACCCCGGCGCCGCCCGCCGCGGCCGCCTCCCGGGACCCGGCCCGTCGCTCGCCCTCCGCGGACAGGGCGCGCATCAGCGTGCAGGCCAGGACCCCGACCGCGACGAGGGCGGTGACCCGGCCCGCGAGGACGGGCCACAGCCCGGACCCGGGAGCGGCCCGGGCGAGCGCGAGGTACTGGATCGCGATCCCGACGCCGGAGACCAGGCCGTCGGCGACCGAGCCGTGCGTCGCCCCGGTGTCCCTCGACGGGTCCGCCGGGCCCCGGGAGACCAGCCAGAGCGCGGGCAGGGCCAACCCGACCCCGACCCACGTCGGCCAGGCCGGCCGCTCGCCGAGCACGGTGGCCCCGACCAGGACGGGAAGGGCGACGCCGCCGACGGCGCTCACCGGCACCACCACCGACATCGCGCCCCGGCCCATGCCCCGGAAGAGGAACGCCATCGCGAGCCCGGTCCCCAGGCCGGACGCCCCTCCCCACAGGAGGTCCCGCCCGGCGGGCGCCGCCGGCGTCAGCAACGGGGCGGCCGCGGCCACCGCGAGCAGCCCGCCGAGCTGGCCGAGGAAGGCCACCCGCGCCGCCCGCATCCGCCGGGCGACGATCCCCCCGACGACGTCGGACAGCCCGTAGCTCAGCGCGGAGACCAGGGCGAGGGCGGCGCCCACGGCTCACCGCCCCCGGTCCCGCTCGGCCTGCCCGACGGGGCAGACCGCGCCCTCCGTGCACCGTGCGCGGTCGCAGAGCCGGCAGAGCACCTCCGCGCTGCCGACCTCGGCGTGGAGCCGGGTGAGCAGCCCTTCGAGGAGGTGGGTCAGGGCGCGGCGGTCGTCCTCGCCGAGGCCGGCCAGGACCTGCTCGGTTCCGGCGGCCCGGGTGGCGAGGACCTCCCCGACCGTCCGCTCCCCGGCCTCGGTCAGCGCGACCGGGACCGTCCGGCCCGCGCCGGGGCCGCGGCGGGCGAGACCCGCCGCCTCCAGCGACGTCACCATCCGTGCGGTCGCGGGCTGGGACAGCCCGACCCGCCGGCCGAGCTCCGTCACGCTCACCCCGGGCGCGTGGGCGAGCACCACCAGCGCGGCCGCGCCGCTCACGCTGACCCCGGCCGCCTCCCGCACGCGGGCCAGGATCAGGTCGGACAGCGCCAGCGCGGCAGCGCCGAGCAGGTTGCCGAGGCGCGAGTCATGCATGAGTTATGCATACCCGGCCCGTCACGGTCGAACCGTTCCTGAGCGAGCGTTCAGTTCTGGGCGGTTTCCTGGTAGTCCTGATCCATGGCCCGTCTCACGAAGCTCAGCCGGTCGGTCGCCGACCGGGTCGTCCTCGTCACCGGCGCCGCGAGCGGGATGGGGCGGGCGACCGCCCACCTGCTCGCCGACGAGGGCGCGAAGGTCGGGATCGTCGACCGCGACGCCGACGGCCTCAAGGCCGTGGCCGACGAGATCCGCGGGGTCGGGGCCGCGGTGCACCCCGTGGTCGCCGACGTGTCGGACCCCGCAGCGCCGGCCGCCGCCGTCGCCGAGGTCCGCCAGGAGCTCGGCCCGCTCGACGGCCTGGTCAACAACGCCGGCGTCAGCATCCACCTGCCCTTCGAGGACGAGGGGTTCGCCGAGGCCTGGGCCACCACGCTGGCCGTCAACCTCACCGCACAGACCCTGTTCGCCCGGGCCGCGCTGCCCGACCTGGTCCGCAACGGCGACGGCCGGATCGTCAACATCGCCTCCACCGAGGGCCTCGGCGCGACCGCCCAGATCGTCCCGTACACCAGCTCGAAGCACGGCGTGATCGGCCTGACCCGCTCGCTCGCGGTGGAGTACGGCAAGACCGGCGTGACCGTGAACTGCGTGTGCCCGGGCCCGATCCGCACGAACATGACCGCGCGGATCCCCGACGGCGACAAGGAGATCTTCGCGCGGCGCCGGACCGCGCTGCGCCGCTACGGCGACCCGGAGGAGGTCGCCCACGCCACGGTCTCGCTGCTCATGCCCGCGTCGTCGTTCATCACCGGCGCGACGATCGTCGTCGACGGCGGCCTGACGATCCGGAACGCCTGACTCCACGCGAACCGCACCACCGCCGCGGCCGGTTCCTCGACGTCGGCCTCGGTGGTGCTCGCGGCCGCTCGCCCGCTCACCGACGAACCTGAGAACGGGACCCCGCACGTCCGGCCGATCCCACTGCTCCCCCCGGAGCAACCCGTGGCCGCTCGCCTCGCCCGGAGCACGGATCGGCGGTGCGGACGCAACCTCCCCCTCAGGTCGCGCGTCCTTCCGTCGTGCCCGGCCTACCGTCTCCGCCGACACGAGAGGAGACGCCGATGGGCCGCACGCACCTGATCCTGGCCGGTCTGGCCACCGCCGGGGTCCTCACCCTCAGCGCCTGCGGCTCCGGGGCGCAGGACCAGCAGGTCGCCCCGCAGGCGCAGACCCAGACGCAGGGGCACGACATGTCGTCCATGCAGGGCCACGACATGTCGTCCATGAGCGGCGCGATGTCCGGCACGCACCACGGCGACGGCGGCGTCGAGCTGTGGGCGGTGCAGAGCGGCCCCCTCGGCACGGTCGTCACCGACGCGGCCGGGCACGTGATGCACCGCTACGACGGCGACACCGCCGCGCCCTCCACGACCACCTGCACCGAGGACTGCGCCGCCGAGTGGCCGCCGGTCCTGCTCGCCGACGGCGAGCGGCCGGCCCTGATGGGCGTCGACGAGAGCAAGGTCGGCACGGTCACCCGCGAGGACGGTACGAAGCAGGTCACGCTCGCCGGCTGGCCGCTCTACCGCTACGCCGGCGACGACGGCAGCCTCAGCACCGCCGCGGGCCAGGGCACCGGCGGCGTCTGGTTCGCGGTCGCGCCCGACGGCTCCAAGGCCGTCACCCCCTGACCGAGAGCACGTAGTCGCCCAGCTCCTCGTCGCGCTCCATCTCGACGAGCCCGCGGGCCCGGGCGGCGCGGACGAAGGTCAGGAAGCCGTTGAAGCCGTAGCGCTTCTCGCTGAAGTCCGGCCGCCGCTTCCGGAGCTGGTTCTTCAGCCCGGAGAGCTGCGGGCGGCCCAGCTCGCCCACGACCTCCACGAGCAGGCCGAACGCCTCGTCCGGCCCGGGCTCCGGGAAGGTCACCGACGGGTCGCCCTGGGCGGAGCCCTCGCCGAGCTCGACCACGCCCTCCTCCTGCAGGTGCCGCAGCAGCTCGCCGAAGCCGCGGAAGCCGTGGTCGCCCTCGTCGAAGGTGGGGTCCTTGCGCAGGATCGCCCGCTTGATCCGGGAGGCGAGGACCGGGCCGTCGGCGTGCCGCTGCAGGCCGGCGAGCGTGCTGGCCACGAGCTTGCCGACGTCCTCGTGGTCCTCCGCCTCGGCGGGCGCCGCCTCCTCGGGCTCCGGCTCGGGGGCCGGCACCGGGTCGGGCTCGACGACGACGGCGGCGCGGCTCCTGGCCCGCCGGGGCGCCGGGCGGGGTTCGACGCCGGGGAGCCGGTCGTAGAACAGGAACTCGTCGCAGGCCGGCGGCAGCAGCCGGGAGGTCGACGACTCCACGCCGATCCCGATCACCCGCTTGTCCATCTCGCGGAGCTTGTGCACCAGCGGGGTGAAGTCCGAGTCGCCGGTGCCGATCGCGAACGTGGTGATGAACCCGCGCTCGTAGGCCAGCTCGATCGCGTCGACCGCGAGCTTGATGTCCGCGGCGTTCTTGCGGGTCGCCCCGAGCCGCTGCGGGATCTCGATCAGCTCCACCTGCTGGCGGGCGAGCAGCCTGCGGTCCTCGTCGAAGGCGGACCAGTCCGCGTAGGCCCGCCGGGCCAGGACGCGGCCGCGCTCGGCCAGCGCGTCGGCCACGGGGCCCAGGTCGAAGGGCGCCACGCCCAGCCCGTCCCGCGCTCCGATCGCAAGGTTCTCGTAGTCGAGGAACAGCGCGATCCGCTCGTCGTCGTTCTCCACCGGGCGGAGCCTAACCAGGGCCGACCGGTCGGCTGAGGGCGGACGCGCCGATGAATCCCGGGGCCCGCGCGGGTCCTCCCTTCGTCGCGCGGCTCAGCGGGCGGAACCCGCCAGCCGGACGGGCGAGACGGGAGACGACGATGAGCGGTCCGATCCGGCTGTACATGTCGATGTCGCTCGACGGCTTCATCGCCGGCCCGGACGACCGGACCGGGCAGGAGCTCGGCCGCGGCGGGGGACGGCTGTTCAACTGGCTCGACGACCGCGACCGCGCGGGCCCGAACGGCCAGGTCTTCCGGGAGGCGCTGGAGACCGGCGCGGTGATCGCGGGCCGCCGGACCTTCGAGCTCGCCGGCCGTTGGCAGGGCGATCACCACGCCGGCGTGCCCGTCCTCGTCCTCACCCACCACGTCGACGACGGGGACGTCCCGCCCGGCCACACGCGGTTCGTGACCGACCTCCACGAGAGCGTGCGCGAGGCCCGCGCCGCGGCCGGCGGCAGGGCCGTCCTGGTGCACGGGGCAGGCGCAGCGCAGTCGCTGCTGCGGGCCGGGCTCCTGGACGAGATGGAGATCCACCTGGTCCAGGTGCTGCTCGGCGACGGGCGGAGGCTGTTCGACCACCTCGCTGGCCGCCGCACCGAGCTGGAGCTCGTCCGCCGGCTGGACGGCCGGGACGTCGTCCACCTCCGCTACCGGGTGCACCGCGCGAGCGACCCGGCCTGACGCCACCGCTCCGGCGGCCGGCTGCCGTCGCGCTCCCGGTGTCCGCTCAGTCGGGCGCGGTCCGCTTCCACGCCACCACGGCGGCGCCGGTGAGGGCGGCCCCCACCGCCGCCACCCCGCCCGCGATCTTCGCGACGTGCACGGCCTTCTCGGTCAGCCGGGCGCGCAGCACCTGCAGGCCGGAGTCGAGCCGGGCGAGGCTCTCGCCGAGCTCGGCGCGGGCGCGGACGACCTCCTCGTCCCGGCCGCCGTGCTCCGCCTCGAGCTGCTCCCGGACCTCCGCCCGCAGCCGCGCCGACGAGACGGCGGTGCCGTCCACGACCGGCCGCCCGTCCGTGCTCGCCGGCTCGTTCCGCCTGCCCACGGTGCCTCGCCTCCGTCGAACGGCTGGTGCCTCACCATCCATTCAACGCGACCCGGGGGGCGCCCGGCCACGGCCGAACGGAGGGGTGTGCACGAGCGCGAACGCACGCCCCGCTCAGCGCCGATGCTCGCTCCGCGAGCTCCGCTCAGCGCCGTTGCTCGCTCCGCGAGCTCCGCTCAGCGCCGTTGCTCGCTCCGCGAGCTCCACTCAGGCGAACACGCGCCCCAGGTACCCACCGACGCCGGCGACGTCGGACGCCCGGCCGCGGTGGCCGAGGTACCCGTCGGGCCGGACCACGAACGCCTCGCCGTCGCCGGCGCGCAGGTGGGCCCGGACCTCGCCGGCGCCGTCGCGCAGCACCGGCACCCCCAGCGGCGGGACCTCGGCGCCGGGGGCGAGCACGGCGACCGCACGGATCCGCCCGTGGGCGAGCTCGGCGGCGGTGGAGGCGAGCTTGTCGAAGTCCGCGGTGCCCGCGGCGGTGTCCGCGTACAGCAGCAGCGTGTGGCCGGGACCCGCGAGCTCGGGGAACAGCCGCACCGGGAACCGCACGACGTCCCGGACCAGGCCGCGGGCGTCGGGCAGCCGGTCGCCGGGCTGCGGTGCGTCGACCGGAAGGCCGGGATCGGCGGGGGAGACGGCCGGGCTGCCGCGGTAGCCGACCAGCAGCTGCGCCTCGCGGCGGACCGTCGTCCACGGGTCGTCGCGGTCGATCTGGACCCCACCGCTGGTCGCGGCCCGGACGGTCCGGCCGACGACCTCCTCGCCCACGGGCCGTCGCTCGGCGTCGTAGGTGGCGAGCAGGCCCGGCGCCGCGATCCCCTCGACGGCCAGGGCCAGCCGCCACGCCAGCGCGACCGCGTCCTGGATGCCGGTGTTCATGCCCTGCGCCCCGGTCGGCGGGTGGATGTGCGCGGCGTCGCCGGCGACGAACACCCGGCCCCGCCCGTAGGCGTCGACGATCCGGTGGCTGATCCGGAACACCGAGGACCAGCGCAGGGCCGACGCGGTGCACGGCTCGGGCGCGAGCCGGTCGAGCACGGCCTGGATGTGGTGCAGCCCCGGCTTCCGGCCCGCCTCGAAGCCGTGCGCGACCTCGCCGCTCGCGGGCGTGGCGAGGTCGGGCGGGACCAGCATGGACATCCGGTAGCGCCGGTCGCCCGGGAGCGGGATGGCGACGAGGAGGTCGTCGCCGCGGGTGGCGCGCAGGCCGTAGCCGCGCGGGAGCGACCAGTCCACCTCGACGTCGCCGAGCATGTACTCCTCGGCGAACGCGCCGCCCTCGAAGGAGAGCCCCAGGCCCTTGCGGACCGCGCTGTGCGCCCCGTCGGCCCCGACGAGGTACTTCGCCCGCACCCGCCCGCCGCCGGACAGCTCGGCCGACACGCCCTCGTCGTCCTGGGTGAAGGCGCGCAGCTCGACACCGCGCTCGACCCGGGTCCCGTACCCGGCCAGGGCCTCGGCCAGCAGGCGTTCGGTCTCGTACTGCGGCAGCGCCAGGAAGGCGAACGGCACGTCCGGCGGCACGTCGATGTCCATCCGGGCCACCTGCTCGCCGTCGCGCAGCACGATCTGGCCGCGCATCTCGAGCCCGGCGTCGAGCGCGGGCCGCAGGACGCCCGCCGCCTCCCAGAGCTCGAGGGTGCGCGGCTGGATGCCGACGGCCTTGGCGTACTGCGGGGGCTCGACGAGCGTGTCGATCACCCGGCAGTCGACGCCGCGGCGGCGCAGCTCGAGCGCGGCCGTCAGACCGACCGGGCCGGCGCCGACGACGAGCACGTCGACGGAGGTCTCTTCGGGCATGGCTCCCCCTTGTGGTGTCGCAGGCACTCGGGGGAGCGGACCTGGACGCTACCGATCAGCGGCCCGGACCGGAAGAACCCGCCGGATCCGCCCGACCGGGTGATCACCGGACGCACGTCCGGTCGTTGGGCCGAACGGGTGGTTCGGGGGGACCACGGCGGGGGGACGATGATCGAGCTGGAGCACGTGTCGAAGGTCTACCGGACCGGGGACATCGCGCTGCGGGCGCTCGACGACGTGAGCCTGCGGATCGACGACGGGGACCTCGTCGCGATCATGGGCCCCTCCGGGTCCGGCAAGTCCACGATGATGAACATCCTCGGCTGCCTCGACGTCCCCTCCTCGGGCACGTACCGCCTCGACGGCACGGACGTGGGCCGGCTCTCGGACGACCGGCTCGCCGACATCCGCAACCGCAAGATCGGCTTCGTCTTCCAGTCGTTCAACCTGCTGCCGCGGACCTCGGCGATCCGCAACGTCGAGCTGCCGATGGTCTACGCCGGCACCGGGGACCGACGCAGCCGCGCCCGCCGTGCGCTGGCGCGGGTCGGCCTCGCCGAGCGCGCGAACCACCAGCCCAACGAGCTCTCGGGCGGCCAGCAGCAGCGCGTCGCGGTGGCCCGCGCCCTGGTCACGGACCCGACGATGATCCTCGCGGACGAGCCGACCGGGAACCTCGACACCACCTCGACGGTCGACGTCATGAACCTCTTCGTGGAGCTCAACGAGGCCGGCCGGACCATCGTGCTGATCACCCACGAGCCCGAGGTCGCCGAGTTCGCCAAGCGCGTGGTCACCCTGCGCGACGGCCACGTCGTCGGGGACGAGCGCCGGTGAACCTCGCCGAGGCCGCCCGGATCGCCGCGCGCGGGCTGCGCACCAACAAGCTGCGGTCCGTGCTGACCATGCTCGGCATCATCATCGGCGTCGCCGCGGTGATCATCCTGGTGGCGTTCGGCAACGGGCTGCAGCGCTTCGTCGCCGACGCCTTCGGCCCGCTCGCCAACCAGATCCAGATCACGAAGACCCAGGGCGCGATCAGCGGCAACCGCGCCGCGCGCGACCTCACGGACGCCGACGTCGACGCCCTCTCCGACAAGGGCCGCGCGCCCGCCGTCGCCTCCGTCACCCCGTCGGTGAACGGCAGCGCGCTGCTGCAGGTGCTCGGCGACGGGCAGTACCGGTCGTCGATCCTGGGGACCCAGGCCGACTACCTCGAGGTCGCCAACCGCGAGCTCGTGGTCGGCTCCTTCTTCGACGAGCAGCAGGCCCGGAACAAGGCCAAGGTCGTGGTGCTCGGCCCCAATCCGGTGGCCACGCTGTTCGGCGGGCAGGCCGGGGAGGCGCTGGGCAAGGACGTCCGGGTGGGGCGCGCGACCTTCCGCGTGGTCGGCGTGCTGAAGGGCAACGGCCAGCAGGACGACGTCGCCGTCATGCCGCTCGGGGCCGCGCGCAGCTATCTGCTCGGCGGGGGCGACGTCGTCGACTCGATCACGCTGCGCGCGGTCTCGACGGACGCGGTGCCGCAGGCCGTGCAGGAGGCCTCGGCGATCCTCGACCAGCGGCACGCGATCCGGGACCCCGACGAGCGGGACTTCACCGTCACCGCGCTGCAGAGCCTGCTCGACCAGTCCTCGCAGGTGCTGTCCTTCGTCACGGTCTTCGTGGCGGCGGTCGCCGGGATCTCGCTGGTCGTGGGCAGCATCGGCGTCGCGAACATCATGCTGGTCACGGTCACCGAGCGGACCCGCGAGATCGGCATCCGCAAGGCCATCGGCGCCCGCCGCCGCGCGATCCTCCAGCAGTTCCTGATCGAGTCGATGATCCTCACCGGGGTCGGCGGGGTGCTCGGCATCCTGCTCGGCATCGGGCTGTCGGTGGCGGCCGGGATCGTGCTGCCCCAGCTCGTCACCGACTTCCCCGCCCCGTCCGTGTCGGTGGGCTCCGTGGTGCTCGCCTTCACCGTGAGCCTGCTCATCGGGCTCGTCGCGGGCGGCTACCCCGCCAACCGCGCCGCCCGGATGCGGCCGATCGACGCCCTCCGGCACCAATGATCCCGACGACCCGGGGAGTGATTCCCACCGTGAGCGCACGGACCGCAGCGAAGACGACCCGGGCCCGCGCGCTGCGCGCCGCCGGGCTGGCCGGACTGCTCGCCCTGGCCGCGGCGTGCACCGGGGACACCCCGACGGCGCCCACCGCCGTCGTCGACCGCGGCACGGTGTCCACCGCCGTCTCGGCCTCGGGCAGCCTCGTCTCGATCACGCAGCAGAACCTCGGGTTCGCCGACCGCGGGCAGATCGCGGAGCTGTTCGTGCAGGTGGGCGACGCGGTGCAGGCCGGCCAGCCGCTCGCCCGGCTCGACGACGCCGCCGCCCGCTCCCAGCTCGCCTCCGCCCGGGCGAAGCTGGACCAGCAGCGGGCCTCGCTCGGCAAGCTGACCGGCGGGAACTCGGTCGAGGCGGCGCAGGCCGCCCTGGACTCGGCCCGCAGGATCCTCGACGCCACCCGGGAGCAGGCCGCGGCCACGGACGCCGCCGACGCCTCCGCGGTCGAGCGGGCGAAGGTGCAGCTCGCCTTCGACGAGAAGCAGCTGGAGCTGGCGAAGACACAGCTGGCGAAGGACCAGAAGGCGTGCGCGGCGGCAAGCACCTCACCCTCGACACCCGCCGGCCCGGGGACACCCACCGATTCCGCAGCCTCCAGCCGTCCAGGGCTTCTCGGCCTCACCGCCTCAGCTGAGGAGGCCGACGCCCCCTCGACCGATCCCGCCTGCGCCGCCGTCCCCACGGACAAGCAGGCCGTGCAGACCGCCAAGGGCACCGTCGTCGCCTCCCGGACCGCCCTCGACGCCGCGGAGCACCAGCGCGACACCGACCGCGCCACCGGTCGCGTGAACATCGCCAACGCCGAGAGCGCCGTCTCCGACGCCGAGAGCCAGCTCGACAGCGCCGGCAACGACGCCCCGGCCGACATCGACGTGCAGGAGGCCGTGGTCCGCGACGCGGAGAACACCGTCGCCGACGCCCAGCGGGCCGTCGACAACGCCGTGCTGCGCGCCCCGGTCGCGGGCACCGTGTCCGCGATCAACGGCGCGGTCGGGGACTTCGTCGCCGCGGCCGGTGGCGCCACGCCGCTGGCTCCCGGCACGGACGCCCGCATCCCGGCGCCCGCCGGTTCCGGGGACGCCGTGACCGACCCGTCCGGGGACGGCGCCTTCATCACGCTGAACGACCTGCAGACCTTCCAGCTCGTCGTCCCGTTCGAGGAGAGCGACGCGGTGCAGGTCCGGCCGAACCAGCGGGTCGACGTGACCGTGGACGCGGTGCCGGACCTGACCTCGCCCGGCACGGTGGTCGCCGTCGCGCCGACCGCCGACCAGATCTCCGGCGTGGTCAGCTACTACGCGACGATCGTGCTCACCCAGGTCGACCCGCAGCTCAAGGACGGTCAGACCGCGCAGGCGGACGTGCTGACCCGGACCGTCGACGACGTCCTCCGCGTCCCGGCCGCCGCGGTGCGCCAGGAGAACGGGCGGACCGTGGTGTCGCTGCCCGGCTCGGACGGCCGGCCGGTGACCCGGGAGTTCACCGCCGGGCTGGTCGGGGACCGCTACACCGAGGTCCGCGCGGGGCTCGACGAGGGCCAGGAGGTGCTCCTGCCGCAGGCCACGGTCGAGGCGACCCCGAACGGCGGCGGCCGCCCCGGCGGCTGACGCGGCGGCGCGGCGCGGGACGGCGCGGGAGGTCTCAGCGCATCGCCTTCTCGGTGGTCTTCTGCAGGATCTCGGGCAGGTCGGTGCCGCGCTTCTCGCTGCTGTAGAGGTCGAGCCGGTTGGTGGCCTCGGCGAAGCGCAGGAAGGTGTCCACGCTGGCCACGACCACCCGCGCGTCGATCGTGAGGAGCTCGATGCCCACGATCGAGACGCGGACGAACACGTCGATCACGAGCCCCTTGTCCAGGATCAGCTCGACGACGTCGGCCAGCCCGCTGGAGCCACCCCCGCCCGAGCGCTGCACGTGGCCGCCACCCGTCGTCGCCACCGTCACCGTGTCCTCCCTCCGTCGACGAGATCAGGTACCCGATCCGGTGAGGACGGACGCGCGGCGGCGGGAAGTTGGGCCGCGCGGGTGACCGCGGGCGGCCGTCGGGGCGAGCCGACCGGGTCGCCGCGCGGGGCGTGACTCGGCGCAGGGCGGGCATCTGGACCGTATGGAGACTCCCCACGACTTCCCCCGCACCGCGATCGTCACCGGCTCCGACTCGGGCATCGGACGGGCCACCGCCGTCGCGCTCGCGAAGGCCGGCTGCGACGTGGGCATCACCTGGCACGCGGACGAGAAGGGTGCCGAGGGCACCGCGCAGGAGGTGCGCGAGCTGGGCCGCCGGGCCGAGGTCCGCCGGCTCGACCTGACCGGGCTGCCCGGCGCCGCGGACGTCGTCGACGAGCTGGCCGAGGCCCTCGGCGGAGTGGACGTGCTGGTCAACGGCTCGGGCACCGGTACCGCGACACCGCTGCTGGAGCTGGGTTTCGACCAGTGGCGCGAGGTGATCTCGACCGATCTCGACGGCGCCTTCCTCTGCCTGCAGCGCGCGGCCCGGCGGATGGTCGCGGCGGGCCGCGGCGGCCGGATCGTCAACATCACCAGCGTGCACGAACACGCGCCCCGGGTCGGCGCGGCGCCGTACTGCGCGGCGAAGGGCGGCCTCGGGCTGCTCACGAGGACGGCGGCGATCGAGCTCGCCGAGCACGGGATCACCGTGAACGCGGTCGCGCCCGGGGAGATCGCGACGCCGATGACCGGGCAGGAGGACGAGGACCCCACGCAGGCCGGCCGGCCCGGGGTGCCGCTGGGCAGGCCGGGGCACGCGTGGGAGATCGCCGACGTGATCGCGTTCCTCGCCTCGCCCGCCGCGTCCTACGTCACCGGCGCCTCCTGGGTGGTCGACGGCGGGATGCTGCAGATGGGCCCGATGGCGGGCTCCCACCTGACCTCCGACGACTGGCGGCGCGGCTGAGCCGGGACGCAGGGCGAATGCGGTCCTTCGTCCTCGTGCCCGGGCTCGGGCTGTCCGGCGCGAGCTGGGGCCCGACCCTCGGCGTGCTGGGGGCCGGGGCGGAGGTCGTCACGGTGCCCGGCTTCGGCGAGCGCGCGCCCCGCCGCACCGCACTGGATCCGGCGGCGCAGGCCTGCCGGGTCCTGGAGTCGGCGGACCTCGCCGGCCGGGTCGTGCTGGGGCACTCGGCGAGCTGCCAGATCGTGGCGGAGGCGGCGGCCCGGGCGCGGCGGCCCCCCGCGGCGCTGGTCCTCGTCGGACCGACGACCGACCCGTCCGGGCGGTCGTGGCCGCGCCTGGCGGAGCGCTGGCTGCGCACGGCCGCCCACGAGTGGCCGGCCCAGGCCCCGCTGCTCGCGCGCGACTACCTGCGCACCGGGCTCGGCGGGATGGCGCGCGCGATGGACGCGGCCCGCCGGCACCGGATCGAGCCGGCGCTGGCGGCGACGCCGTGCCCGGTGCTCGTCGTCCGGGGACGGCACGACCGGATCGCGCCCGCGGGCTGGGCCGAGCACCTCGCGCGCACGGCGCCGAGGGGGCGCGCCTTCACGCTGCCGGAGGGCGGGCACATGGTGCCGCTGACCCACCCGCAGCTGGTGGCGCCGATCCTGCGGGGCCTCGGCTGACGGCCCGGCCGGAACGACCGGGCGGCCGGTCGCCGCCCGGCACCGTGCGTCAGGCGTCGTCGGGCCGGCCGCCGAGGTGGTCCTTGATCTCCTTCATCACGGTGTTGGGCCCGTCGACCTCGCGCAGACCCTTCAGGGTCTCCACCAGGTCGTCCGGCGCGCCGTTCCCCTTCGCCAGCTCGGCGAGCTGCCCGCCGTCGGCCGGGTAGTCCGCGCCCTTGAGGTACTTCTGCACCTCGTTGACCTGGAAGGCCGGGCCCTCGACGTCCTTGTACTGCTTCTCGTCCTTCGAGTTGCCGCCCGGGGTCGGGCCGCCGAGCTCGCCCTTCAGCTCGGCCATCACCGTGTTCGGCCCGTCGACCTGGCGGAGCCCGCGGAGGGACTCCACCAGCTCCTTGTCGGCGCCGTTCTTCTCGGCGAGCTTCGCGAGCTCACCCCCGTCCATCGGGTAGTCCGCGCCCTTGAGCGCCTTCTGCACCTCGGTCACCTGGAACGCCATGCCGGAGGCGTACCCGACGCGCGCCGCGTCACGCCCCACGTTCGGCGCGGGCCGCACGTACGGTGGACCCGTGACCGATCTCCGGTTCTACTTCGACCCGGCCTGCCCGTTCGCGTGGATGACCAGCAAGTGGGTCCGCACCGTGCAGCGCCGGCGCCGGTACGAGGTCGAGTGGCGGTTCGTCTCCCTGCGCCTGCTCAACGCGCACGTCGACTACGAGGCCCACTTCCCGGCGGGCTACGAGGCGGGGCACACGGCGGGGCTGCGGCTGCTGCGGCTGGCCGCCCGGGTGCGGGAGGAGCACGGGTCCGGGGCCGTCGGGCCGCTGTACGAGGCGCTCGGCGAACGGCTCTACGAGCGGACCGAGCAGCCGGACGAGGGCGCGTCCCGGACGCGCGCGATCGCGGCGGAGGCGCTCGCGGCGGTCGGGCTGCCGGCCGGGCTCCTCACCGCGCTCGACGACGAGGAGCTCGACCAAGTGGTCCGCGCCGAGACGGACGAGGCGCTCGCCCTGACCGGCAAGGACGTCGGCACCCCGATCCTGCACTTCGCGCCGCCGGAGGGGACCGCGCTGTTCGGACCCGTGATCAGCAGGCTGCCGGCCGAGGAGGACGCGGTCCGGCTGTGGGACCACGTCGTGGCGCTCGCCGGGTTCCCGGGGTTCGCCGAGCTCAAGCGCAGCCTGCGGGAGCGGCCGCAGCTGCCCTCCTTCGGCGTGCGGCCGGGCGAGGTCGGGCTGGAGGAGGACTGGCACGCCGGGAGCCGGCGGCTCAAGCGCTGAGCCCTACTTCCGCAGCGCCTCGTACACGGCGGCCGTGACCATCCCGTACGCGAGGTGCGGGACCAGGTCGCGGAGCCACGAGCTCGCCGGCCAGGTGCGCGGGTCCGTGACGCCCAGCACCGTCATGGGTCCGGTGGTGCCGACGTTCGCCGCCAGTCCCGCGACCACGCCCCGCAGCGGCAGCGGGAGCGAGCGCAGGGCCGGGTCGGCGAACGCGTAGGCGACGCCGGTGCCCAGCCCCGCGCCGATGCCGAGGAGCGCCCCGATCCCGGAGCGCCGGTTCGCGGCGGTGTCCTGGTCCTCCCCCAGCGAGACCCCGGTGAGCCCCTCGGCCTTCTCGACCGTGTCCTCCGGCGTGGTGCTCGCCGGCCGTCCGGTGACCGTCATGTCGAGGTAGGTGACCGCGTCGAGCGCGGTGGTCCCGGCCGCGCCGGCGACCAGACCCGCGAGGAGCGGCGGGGTGCGGCGTGCCCTGCGGAGGAGTGTCATGGGAGCGGGTTCCCGGAGCGCCCGCCCTCCATGCCCCGTGGCTCCTGTCGCGCCCGGTGGTCCGGCCGATCACCGGGTAACGTGCCATCGAGCCGGAGCGAGCCCGCTCGTGCGGTCCCCTGCACCGGTCCGCCGAGGGAGCGCCCATGAGCACCGCCGACCCCGCCGACCCCGCCGACGGGGCCATCGCGCTCCACGACTTCACCGACCTCGACCACGCCGCGCTCCCGGTGACCTACGTCGCGGCGCTGGAGGCCTTCGACCGGCTGCCGCTGCTGCGCGAGCTCAAGGCCCTCGCGATCGAGCGCACCGGGACCGGGCCGGGCCGCCGGGTCCTCGACGTCGGGTGCGGGTTCGGGCTCGAGACGCTCCGGCTCGCCCGGCTCGTCCAGCCGGGCGGCGCGGTCACCGGCGTCGATCTCAGCGCGGACTTCGTCGTCGAGGGGCGGCGCCGGGCGAGCGTCGCGGGGGTGCCGGTCGAGCTGCTCCAGGCGGACGCGCAGCACCTGCCCTTCGCCGACGCGTCCTTCGACGTCACCCGGATCGAGCGCGTGCTGATCTACCTCGACGACCCGTGGCGGGCGCTGCGCGAGATGGTGCGCGTGACCCGCCCGGGTGGCGCGCTCGCGATCATCGCGCCGGACTTCGACACCAACACGGTCAACGTCCCCGACAGGGACCTCGGCCGGGCGGTGCTGACGCACGAGTGCGACACCGCCGTGGTGCACGGACTGATGGTCCGCGACCTGCGCGGCCACCTCCTCGACCTCGGCGTCCACGACGTCCGCGTCGCGAGCCGGATGGTCGTGTTCGACCCGGACCTCGCGGCCCAGTACTTCACCGGCATCGGCCGTTCGGCCGGCGCGGCGGGAGTGATCGACGAGGAGGCGACCGAGCGCTGGGTCGCGACGATCGCCGCCCTGCACCGCGCCGACCGGCTCTTCGCCGCCATCGGCTACTACCTGTTCACCGGGCGGGTCGGCTGACCGCCGGCTGGCCGTCAGCCGGCGAACTCGAGCACCGGCAGGCCGCGCACCCCGGGCGCGACGGCGAACAGCGCACCCGCCAGCGGCTCCGCCCCCGGTTCCACGCCCTCGGCCGAGGTGGTCACGTAGAGGGTCTCGAGGTCCGGGCCGCCGAAGGTGCACGCGGTGACCCGGGAGACGGGCAGCCGAACGCGGGCGTCGAGCCGGCCGTCGGGCGTGTAGCGGTGCACCGCGGAGCCCTCCCAGAGCGCGACCCACACCGCGCCCTCGGCGTCGACGGTGAGCCCGTCGGGGTGGCCGCCGGCGATCTCGACGAAGGGCCGCCGGGACGCGGGGCCCGTGTCCAGGTCGAACACGTCGGTCCGCCCGGTCGGGGTGTCGTTGTAGTAGACGCGCGTCCCGGTGGGGTCCGGGCAGAACCCGTTCGAGACGGTGACGCCGGTGAGGACCGGGCGGGCGGTGAGGTCCGGGTCGAGCCGGAAGAGCGTGCCGGCGCCGGGGCGCTCGTCGTAGGCCATGCTGCCGCACCAGAAGGCGCCGTCCGGGGTGCAGCCGCCCTCGTTGAACCGGATGCCGGGGTCGCTCCACACCGGGCCGAGGTCGCGCTCGCAGCGGAGGTCGTCGTCGAGCAGGAGCAGGTTCCGCTCGGCGGCGAGGACGACGCCGCCGCCGCGGCGGGGCCGGAAGGCGGCGGCCACGTCCGCGACGTGCGTGCGCCGGACCTCGCCGCCCGCCAGCTCGAGGATGTCACCGGCGAGCATGTCGACCCACCGGAGGCCGGGCCAGGAGGGGTGCCAGACCGGGCCCTCGCCGTGGTGGGCCACCGGCCCGGTGACCGGCTCCGCCGTCAGCTCCCGCATCACGCCCTCCTCGTCCCCGTGAGTGCCCATGGTCGCGGAGCGCCCATGGTCGCTCCACGAGGGGTCGACGAGGGGCCTGGCGGGGTCAGGCGTTGCGGACGGCGGCGGCCTGGTG
>NZ_JBHSQK010000031.1:0-38580 GCF_042658055.1 Pseudonocardia lutea | reverse complement strand
GAGCGCGGGAAGGGGGTGGGCGCCGGTGCCGCCGGGCGCGGCGCGGGCGTGGACGCGGGACCGGCCGGACGCGGGAAGGGCGTGGGCCGCGCGGGCGGCGAGGTGGCCGGCCGCGGGTACGGCGCGGGCCGCCGGGTCGCCGGAGCCGGGGGTGCCGGGGGTGCCGGTGGTGCGGGTGGTGCGGGTGGCGTCGAGGACGCCGCGGGGGTCGTCCCCAGGATCTGGTCGAGCGTCAGGATGCCGGGCTGCGGCGCGGGCTCCGGCCCGGGCTCCGGCGCGGGCTCCTCCGACGCCGGCGCAGGCCTCGGCCTCGGCCTCGGCGAGGGCCGCGGGGCCGGGGACGGCGCCTCGGGTCCGCCGGTGCCCTCCGGGTGCAGCCGGGAGAGCTGCTCCTGCAGCCGCGCGTTCTCGGCGCGCAGCCGGGTCATCTCGCCCCCGCGCAGCGGCAGGGCGGCCCGGTCCACCCGCCCGTCGGCGGTCAGCGGCAGGACGTCGAGCCGCTCCAGGCGGGCCGGCACGTGGTCCGACGCCAGCCGCTCGCGCAGCCACGACCCGATCTCCCGCTCGGTCACGCCCGGGCTGTCGGCGCGCAGCGTGTAGAAGCCGACCAGCTCGGCGTCGCCGGAGCCCGGTTCGGAAGCGGCCACGACGGCCGACGCGACGCCCGGGACCGCCAGCATCACCGACTCGATCGCGGTGAGGTCGACGCGCTCGCCGTGCACGCGCACCTGGAGCGCGATGCGGCCGCGGAACTCGATCTCGTGCGCGTCGTCGACGCGGCCGAGGTCGCCGGTCCGGTAGATCCGGCCGGACGGGTTGCCGGGGATGCCGAGGAAGTCCTCGACGAACGCGTCGCCGGACGGGTCCGGGTAGCCGCAGGCCAGGCCCAGCCCGGCCACGCCGATCTCGCCGGTCTCGCCGTGCCGCAGCGCCCGCCGCGGGGTGTCGGGGTCGAGCACCACGGTCGCGTAGGTCGGCAGCGGGACGCCGATCGTCACCGGCTTGTCCGGGTGCGCCTCGGTCCAGGTCGCGGTGACGGTGGCGCCGGGCGGCACGTAGGCGACCAGGAACCGGCGGCCGGGCCGGTGCCAGCGCGCGACCAGCCCCTGCGGGCAGGCCTCGCCGGTCACGAGGAGGAACCGCAGCTCGGCGAGGTCCTGCTCCAGCGTGGCCAGCACCGAGGGCGTGGTGCACAGCGCGGTGACCCGCCTGTCGGTGAGCTCGTCGTGGAGGGCGTGGCCGGTGCGGAGCGGGCCGTCGGGGGCGGGCACCAGGGTGGCGCCGGCCGCCCAGGCCATCCACACCTCCTCGATGCCGCCGCCGGAGAACAGGGCGCGCCACTGGTAGAGGCGGTGCCCGCGGACGCCGAAGGACTCGGAGGCGACGCGGACGACGTTGCAGATGCTGCGGTGGTCCACCTCGACCCGCTCGGACCAGCCGGCGGGGCCGGGTACGTACACGACGTACGCGGGCCGGTCGGCGGGTTCGCCGCGCTCGGCCGGCTGCAGCCGCTGCGGGTTCAGCTCGGCGATCAGGGCGGCGGCGTCGTCGACCGCGAGGACCTCGGTCCCGGCCGGCAGCGCCCCGGCGACGCCGACCCGCCCGCGCAGGTGCGCGCGCGTGAGGACGAGCCGGGCCGCGGAGTCGGCGACGACGTACCCGAGCCGCTCGGCCGGGGCGGCCGGGTCGAGCGGCACGCAGGTGGCGCCGATCTTGAGCACCGCGAGCAGGGCGGTGTAGGTCTCCACCCGGTCGTCGAACAGCAGGGCGACCCGGTCGCCCGCCTCCGCCCCGTGCAGGCGGAGGAAGCGGGCGAGCCGGTTGGCCCGGGCGTCCAGCTCGTCGTAGGTCAGCGCGATCCCCACGCCGTCCACGGCGAGCTGGCCCGCCCGGCCGTACTCCCGGATCCAGTCGCACCGCTCCTCGAACACCGAGTCGAGGCGCTCGTGCCGGCGCACGCGCCAGCCCTGCGCCTCGTGCCGGTCCACCAGGACCAGCTCCGAGAGCGGGACCGGCGCCGCGTCGGTGCGGTCGCCGGCTTCCGACATCGTCATGACTCAGGCCACCAGGCTCTCGTCGGCCGGCTCGGCGGCGAGCACGTCGTCGCCGAAGTTGTCCCGGACCCACTCGGCCCGGTACAGCGTCTCCAGGTAGCGCTCGCCCAGGTCGGGGGCGAGCGTTACCGACGTGAGGTGCCCGGCCGAGTTCTGGTCCAGCCAGGCCTTCGCGCCGCTGACCACCGTGCCCGTCGAGCCGCCGAAGAGAAAGCCCTTTCTGGCGATCCGGTGGCACATGGCGATCGCGTCCGGCTCCTCGACGAACACGACGTCGTCGATGTAGGACCGGTCGAAGATGTCCGGCACGACGCTGGTGCCCAGGCCGGGGATCATCCGACGCCCGGAGGGCTGGCCGAAGGTCACCGAGCCGACGGCGTCGACGGCGACCACGTGCACGTCCGGCCGGTACTGGCGGAACCAGCGGGCGCAGCCCATCAGCGTGCCGGTGGTGCCCGCCCCGACGAACAGGACGTCGAGCTGCGGGAACTCCTCGGCGATGGCCGGCGCGGTGGTGCGGAAGTGCGCCTTCCAGCTGTTGGGGTTGCTGTACTGGTTCAGGCAGTGCGCGGCCGGGTCGGCGGCGAGGACGGCCCGCACGTACGCCTGGCGTGCGCCGAGGAAGCCCTCGGGGCCGGCCTCGCGGATCACGCGGACGTCCGTGCCCATGGCCTCCATCAGCGCGATGGTGGCGGCGTTGCAGCGGATGTCGGTGACGCAGATGAAGCGGTAGCCCTTGTTGGCGGCGATGATGCTGAGCGCCACGCCCAGGTTGCCGGACGACGACTCGACGAGCGTCGAGCCCGGGCCGATCTCCCCCGCCCGCTCGGCGGCCTCGATCATCGACGCCGCGGCCTTGAGCTTCACGGAGCCGGCGAAGTTGAAGCCCTCGCACTTGAGGTAGAGCTCGTGCCCGACCACGGAGCGCAGGTCGACGAACAGGCGCTCCTCCGTGTATTCCTGCGGACCACTCACGATCGGCATTGCGGCCTCCCCCCATCGTGCAGCGTCGGTGCTGCGTTCCCCCGGTTCGTCGTCCGCCGTTCGTGCGGTTCGACGGGAACGAGAATGCTCTGGGGAGAGGCCGGGGACATTGGGGCAGATACCCGAGGTGACGGAGTGGTCCCCCTGACCCGGGCGGGGGTTGTCCCCCGGTGCCTCGGGGGCCCGCTCCCTCCCCGCGCGGGCCGCGGACCCCGACCCTTCTCGGCAGCACCCGCAGCAGCGGGTCCGTCGGGGGGAGGAACCCGTGTCCCAGCACCACGCCGCAGGAGCCGCGCGGCCACCGGGCCGCCTGCGGCTCGCCCTGGCCACCGGCGTGCCGTTCGGCCTGTTCTGGGGCGTGATCGTCGCGGTGCAGGACGGTCCGGTCGCCGACGCCGGACCCGCGGCCTACGCGATCCTGGCCGGCGCGTCGGTCGTGGCCGGAGCCCTGTTCGGCCTGGTCATGGCACTGGTCCTCGGCCACCTGCAGGACCGGGCGGCGCAGCGGACCGGTGTGGCCGGGGTGGTCGCGCAGGGAGCGGTGCGCGCCGCGGTCCCCGGGCCGGAGGTGCTCGCCCGGGTCGCGGAGGCCGCCGCCCTGCTGCCCGGCGCCCGGCTGGCGGCCGTCGACGGCAGCCGGGCCCTGCTGCGGACCGGTGTCTCCTGGCGCAGCTGGGGCGAGCGGGTCGAGATCGAGGTGCTCCCGCAGGGACCGGCCGCGCGCGTCGTGCTGCGCAGCCGCCCGCTGGTCCCGTTCACCCTCGTCGACCAGGGCCGCAACGCCGACAACGTCGCACGCCTGGCCGCCTGGGTGGCCGCCCTGCCCTGAGCCCGTCCCGGTGCGGCCCCGGATCCGCATCCGGGGTCGCCCCCGTTTCGCGACCCAGGGGTCCGGGTAGGACCTGAGGCCGCCGGACGGCGGCGGGACGCGCACGGACGGAGGTCGATGCCGGGTGGACCACGCGCAGGCACCGGTGCTGGAGGCGCTCGAGGCGTACCACCGGGAGCGGCACACGCCCTTCACCCCGCCCGGTCACAAGCAGGGCCGCGGCGCCGATCCCCGGGTGCGGGAGGTGCTCGGCGAGGCGGTCTTCCGCGCCGACGTGCTGGCGTCCAGCGGGCTCGACGACCGGGCCTCGTCCTCCGGCATCATCTCCCGGGCCCAGGAGCTGATGGCCGACGCCGTCGGCGCCGACAACGCCTTCTTCTCCACCTGCGGCAGCTCCCTGTCGGTCAAGAGCGCGATGCTGGCGGTGGCCGGCCGGCACGGGCGCCTGCTCGTCGGGCGGGACGCCCACAAGTCCGTGATCTCCGGCCTGGTGCTCTCGGGTCTGCAGCCGGTGTGGATCCACCCCCGCTACGACACCGAGCAGCACCTGGCGCACCCGCCCTCGCCCGCCGACGTCGAGCGGGCCCTCGACCGGGACTCCGACGTCGCCGGGGTGCTCGTCACCAGCCCGACCCCGTACGGCACCTGCGCGGACATCGCCGGGATCGCCGAGCTGTGCCACGCGCGCGGGCTCCCGCTGCTCGTCGACGAGGCCTGGGGTGCCCACCTGCCCTTCCACGAGCGGCTGCCGACCTGGGCGATGGACGCGGGCGCGGACCTGTGCGTGGTCAGCATCCACAAGATGGGCGCCGGGCTGGAGCAGGGCTCGGTGTTCCACCAGCAGGGCGAGCTGATCGACCCGACCTTCCTGGCCGCCTGCGCCGACATGCTCTCGACCACCAGCCCCAACGTGCTGCTGTGGGCGGGGATGGACGGCTGGCGGCGGCAGATGGTCGAGCACGGCCACGAGCTGCTCGGCCGCGCGCTCGACCTCGCCGACGACGTGCGTGAGCAGGTCGCCGCGCTCCCCGGGCTGACGCCGCTGCGCGACCAGCTCATCGGCAAGGAGGCCTCGCACGAGCTCGACGAGCTCAAGGTCCTCGTCGACCTGCACGAGCTGGGGATCAGCGGCTACCAGGCCGCGGACTGGCTGCGCGCGCACCGGGCGGTGGACGTCGGGCTGTCCGACCACCGCCGGATCGAGGCGCAGCTCTCGCTCGCCGACGACGCGGAGACCGCCGGAGTCCTGCTGGAGGCCCTCTCGGCGCTGGCCCGGGCCGCGGAAGGGCTGCCGACGCCGGCGCCGGTCGACCTGCCGAGCCCGGAGGCCCTGGAGACCGAGGCGGTGATGCTCCCCCGCGACGCCTTCTTCGCCCGGCTGGAGGACGTCCCGCTCCACGAGGCCGAGGGCCGGATCTGCGCCGAGCAGGTCACGCCGTACCCGCCGGGGATCCCCGTGCTCCTGCCCGGCGAGCGGATCACCGGCGAGGTCGTCGACTACCTGGCCACGGGCCTGCCGGCCGGGATGGTGCTGCCGGACCCGGCCGACCCGCAGCTGGGGACGGTCCGCGTGGTCGCCCGGTGAGCGGACGCCTCAGACGTCGTAGTCGACGGTGACCCGCTCCGAGACCGGGAGGGTCTGGCAGGTCAGCACGAAGCCGGCGTCGACCTCCTCGTCCTCCAGCGCGTAGTTGCGGCGCATGGTGACCTCGCCCTCGGTGACCTTCGCCCGGCACGTCCCGCAGACCCCGCCCTTGCAGGCGAACGGGAGGTCGCCGCGGACGCGCTGGGCGGCGTCGAGCACCGACTCGTCGCGAGGCAGGGTCAGCTCGGTGGAGCGGCCGTTGAGCACCACCGTGACCTGGGCGGTCTCGCCGGTGGGGGCGTCGTCGGGGCGGTGCAGCTCGGGCGGCGGCTCGTCGACGTAGAACAGCTCGCGGTGGACCCGCTTGCGGTCGACGCCGAACTCGGTCAGCACCGCGACCGCGTCCTCGGTCATGCCCAGCGGCCCGCAGAGCCACCAGTGGTCCACGCCCTCGACGTCCACCAGCCCGCCGAGCAGCGTGCGGATCCGGTCCGCGTCGAGCCGGCCGGAGAAGATGTCCGCCTCGGTGGGCTCCCGGGACAGCACGGTGAGCAGGTGCAGCCGCGGGCCGTGGAGGTTCTTGAGGTCGGCGATCTCCTCGGTGAACATCACCGTGTCCGTGCGGCGGTTGCCGTAGAGCAGGGTGACCCGGGTGTCCGGGTGCGCGGCCAGCAGCGAGGCGGCGATGGACAGCACGGGCGTGATCCCCGAACCCGCGGCGATCAACCCGTGGTGCGTGCCGGCCGCCAGCTCCGGGGTGAAGCTCCCGGACGGCGGCCCGACCTCGATCTCGTCGCCCGGCTGCACGCGGTCGACCAGCCACTCGGAGAACAGCCCGCCGTCGACGCGCCGGACGCCGACCCGCGGGGCCGCACCGGCCGGGGCGCAGATCGAGTACGAGCGCCGCTCCTCCCCCCGCCGCAGCGTGAGGTACTGGCCGGGCCGGAAGGCGTAGGTGTCGCGAAGGTCCTCGGGCACGGCGAAGGTGACGGCCACGGCGTCGTCGCACAGCCGCTCGACCGCGCCGACCGTGAGCGTGTGGAAGCCGGCGGTCCGCGGGGCGACGACCTCCGTGTCGGTGCCCCGGGTGGTGTTGCGGGCGTCCGTCGCGGTGCTCACTCAGATCTCCTTCATGTGCTCGAACGGCTCGCGGCACTCCGGGCACCGGCGCAGCGCGGTGCAGGGCGTGGGGCCGAAGCGGGAGAACTCCTCGGTCGCCGGCGAGCCGCAGCGCGGGCACCGGACCTGCGACGACGGCGGGGCGAGCGTCAGCGGGACGGGTCCGGCCGCCGCGCGCGGGGCCGGCCCGGGCGGCGCGATCCCCGCCTCGGCCAGCTTGCGGCGGCCGGCGTCGGAGATCCAGTCCGTGCTCCAGGCCGGCGAGAACACCGTGCGGACCTGCACGTCCCGGTACCCGGCGGCGGTCAGCGCCGCGCGGACGTCGGCCTGCATGACCTCGACGGCGGGGCAGCCCGAGTAGGTCGGCGTCAGCGTCACGGTCACGCCGTCGGCCGTCTCGTCGACGGCCCGGACCACGCCGAGGTCCGCGAGCGTGAGCATCGGCATCTCGGGGTCGACGACCTCCGCGACGACGGCCCGCGCGGTGCGCTCCCGCAGCCCCGTCACCACGTCGCCCCCGGGTGCTGACGCGCCAGGCTCTGCAGCTCGGCCAGGACGTGCCCGAGCTTCTCGGTGTGCACGCCCTCGCGCCCCGCGGCACCGCCGATCGTGCCGGCTCCCGGGATCTCCGGGCGGCGCAGCGTCGCCGTGCCGATCACCTGGTCGAGCACGGCGTCGACCTCCTCGCGCACGGTCGCGGGATCGACCGCGACCCCCTGCCCGGCGAGCCGGCGCTCGACCTCCGAGGTGCGGAAGAGCTCCTCCAGGTACGGCCAGACGGCGTCGAGGGCGGTCTGCATGCGTTCGTGCGAGAGCGGGGTGCCGTCGCCGAGCCGGACGACCCACCGCGCCGCGTAGTCGCGGTGGTAGGTCAGCTCCTTGACGCCCTTGGCCGCGACGGCCGCGACCACCGGGTCCGCCGAGTCCTGCAGCCGGTGCAGCACGGCCAGCCGCCAGCTCGCGAACAGCAGCAACCGGGCCACGCAGTGCGCGAAGTCGAGCGAGTCCGTGGGCTCGACGAGCCGGACGTTGCGGAACTCGGCCTCGGACCGCAGGTACGCGAGGGCGTCCTCGTCCGTCCACTCCGCCGGCGCCCCGGCCGCGGGGCGGGCGCCGAGGTGCCCGGCGCGGGCGAGCAGCACGCGCGCCTGGCCGAGCAGGTCGAGCGCGACGTTGGCCAGCGCGACCTCCTCCTCCAGCTCCGGCGCGTTCGCGACCCACTCGGAGAGCCGGTGCTGCAGGACCAGCGCGTCGTCGCCGAGCATCAGGCAGTAGGCGGCCAGGTCGGCCGGGTCGACGCCCTCCGGCGCCGGCGAGGTGATCTCGGCGCCCTCCTCCTCGACGATCCCGGTGCCGAAGGCCCAGCGAGGGTCGTCGTGCCCGGTGGTCTCCGACAGCGACTGGTAGGCGTTGGTCGCGTCCTCCTCCATCGCGTGCGGGCTCATCGTCCGGCCTCGCCGTGCTCGGCCGACGCTTCGCCGGGACGCTGTGTCAACGGTTCGCTCGCACGCCCACTCACAGGTGCGGCACCTCCTCGGGGATCGCGTAGAAGGTCGGGTGCCGGTAGACCTTGTCGGCGGCCGGGGCGAAGAAGGGGTCCTTCTCGGTCGGGCTCGAGGCGGTGATGTCCTCCGCCCGCACCACCCAGATCGACACGCCCTCGTTGCGCCGGGTGTAGAGGTCGCGGGCGTTGTGCAGCGCCATCTCGGCGTCGGCGGCGTGCAGCGAGCCGACGTGCACGTGGTTGAGGCCGCGCTTGCCGCGCACGAACACCTCGTAGAGCGGCCAGTCGCGCCGCTTCACGCCCTCACCGGTCGGCACCCCGGTGGTGGGGACGGCGCCGTGGCCGCCCTCCGCGGTCACCTCGCCGACCTCGTCGACCTCACCGGCCTCGCCGGGGGTCTCGTCGCTGGGGATCACGCCGGCACTCCCTGCCTCGTCGCCTGCTCGTCCGCGTGCTTCTTCGTGTGCTTGTCCGCGTAGGCCCGGGCGGCCTCGCGCACCCAGGCGCCGTTCTCGTGCGCCCGGCGGCGGTGCGCCAGCCGCTGCGCGTTGGTCGGACCGGCCCCGGAGATGACGGCCTTGAACTCGCTCCAGTCCGGCTCGCCGTAGTCGTGCGCCTGCCGCTCGGCGTTCCACACCAGGTTCGGGTCCGGCAACGTGACGCCCAGGGCCTCGGCCTGCGGGACGGTCATGTCCACGAACCGCTGGCGCAGCTCGTCGTTGGTGTGCCGCTTGATGCCCCACGCCATGGACTGCCGGGTGTTCGGCGAGTCCCCGTCCGGCGGGCCGAACATCATCAGCGACGGCCACCACCAGCGGTTCACGGACTCCTGGACCATGGCCTTCTGCTCCGGCGTGCCGTTCACCATGGCCAGCAGCAGCTCGTAGCCCTGCCGCTGGTGGAACGACTCCTCCTTGCAGATCCGGATCATCGCCCGCGCGTACGGCCCGTAGGAGCAGCGGCACAGCGGGACCTGGTTGCAGATCGCGGCGCCGTCGACCAGCCAGCCGATCACGCCCACGTCGGCGTAGGTCAGCGTCGGGTAGTTGAAGATCGAGGAGTACTTCTGCTTCGCCGAGATCAGCTTCTCGGTCAGCTCCTCGCGGTCCACGCCGAGGGTCTCGGCCGCGGCGTAGAGGTACATCCCGTGCCCGGCCTCGTCCTGCACCTTGGCCAGCAGGATCGCCTTGCGCCGCAGCGACGGGGCCCGGGTGATCCAGTTCCCCTCGGGCTGCATGCCGATGATCTCGGAGTGCGCGTGCTGCGCGATCTGCCGGATCAACGTCTTGCGGTAGGCCTCGGGCATCCAGTCCCGCGGCTCGATCCGCTGATCGGCCTCGATCAGCCGGTCGAACCCCGCCTCCAGCTCCGCGCCGGGCTGGTCGGTCACCGTCATCGGGAACCTCCGTACCGAATGTTCGTTCGTCTGATGATGGCGCACGGGTGCCATGAACGCAACCGCGGGTCGGCCCGCCCCGCCGCGCCGGGCCCCCGGCTTCCGCGAGCCGCGAGCTCCCGCACCGCGAGTCGGGAGCTCCTGCACCGCGAATCCGGAGCTCAGGCGGGCGGGATGATCCCCTCGGAGACGATCCGGACGACCTCGCCCGGCAACGACTCGGACCCCGGCCGCCCGGGCCGGTACCACTCGATGATCGAGTTGACCGTGCCGGAGAGCAGGCGGGCGGCGAGCGAGGGCTCCACCCCGGCCCGGACCTCGCCGTCGGCCACGGCCTCGGCGACCAGCGAGGCGATCGACGCGTCGAACGCGCGCCGCCGCGCCAGCGCCCACCGCTCGGTCTCGGTGTTGCCCCGCACCCGCAGCAGCAGCGTGACGTACGGCAGCTCGGAGGTGAGCACCTCGACCTGCCGGTAGATGATGTGCCGCAGCCGGTCCAGGGCCGTGCCCTCCTGGGCGGCGGGCTCCTCGAGGATCCCGAACAGGCCGTCGAGCGCCCGGCTCAGCGCGGCCCGCAGCAGGTCCTCCTTGCCGCTCACGTGGTGATAGAAGGAGGACTTGGTGATGCCCGCGGCGCGCGAGAGGTCCTCCATCGAGGTCGCGTCGTAGCCGCGGGTGTTGAACTCCTGCACGGCCACCGCGAGCAGGGAGGAGGCGTCGTACACCGGCCGGCGCGCACCGGCGGCGCCCCGCGCGCGGCGGGTGCGCGGCGGGGGGCCCGACGGGGTGGGCGGCTCCGACGGCGCGGCGGTCATCGGCCCTCGAACACGGGCTTGCGCTTCTCCAGGAACGCCTCGACGGCCTCGCGGTGGTCGCGGGTCACGCCGAGCCGGGCCTGGCCCTCGCCCTCGTTCGCCAGCACGGTGTCGAGCGAGGAGACCGCACCGATCGCGACCGCCTTCTTGATCTCGGCGTAGGCGAGGGTGGGACCGGCGGCGAGCCGGCGGGCCAGCTCGAGCCCCGCGCCGAGCACCTCCTCGGCCGGCACCACGGCCCTGACCAGCCCGGACGCCAGCGCCTGCGACGCGTCGAAGGACTCGCCGAGCAGCAGCAGCTCGGTCGCCCGGGCCGCGCCGAGTGAGTGCACCAGGCTGGCGGAGAGCCCGGAGTCCGCGGTGAGCCCGATGGCGGCGAAGGCCGTGGCGAAGGTGGCGCCCTCCGCTGCGACGCGCAGGTCGCAGGCGAGCGCGAAGCCGAGGCCCGCGCCGACCGCACCCCCGTTGATCGCGCAGACGACGGGCTTCGGCATCGTCGCGATCGCCCGAACGATCGGGTTGTAGTGCTTCTCGACGGTGTCGAAGGAGGTCGAGGCGTCGCCCCGCAGCGACTCGACGTGCTCGCCGAGGTCCTGCCCGACGCAGAAGGACCTGCCGGTCCCGGTCAGCACCACGGCGCGGACGGCGGTGTCCTCCCCCACCCGCTGCAGCGCCTCGAGCAGCGCCTCCTTGACCTCCACGGTCAGCGAGTTGCGCTTCCGCGGCCGGTTCAGCGTGACGATCGCGACGGCCGGGTCCTTCTCGTCGGCGGTGACGAGGACCGCCGGGCCGTCGGGTTCGGCCGCACCACTGTTCGTCTGCACGCGGTCATGCTAGCGTCTCCCGGCAACCGAACGATCGTTCGCCGCGAGATCGAGTGCCCCGCGGCGGCCGCACCGGCTTCCCGACGACGAGGAGACCGCCCGTGAGCATCCCGGTCCTGCGCAGCCACGTCTGCGGTGGCTGGCACACGCCCTCCGACGAGGGCCGTCCGCTGCACGACGCCGTGACCGGGGAGGAGATCGCCCGGATCTCCTCGGCCGGCGTCGACTTCGGCGCGGCCCTGCGCTACGGGCGGGAGACCGGCGGACCGGCGCTGCGCGAACTGACCTTCCACCAGCGCGCCGCCCTGCTCAAGGCGCTCGGGCAGCACCTGCGCGAGCACCGCGACGAGCTCTACGCCCTCTCCGCACGGACCGGCGCCACCCTCGGCGACTCGAAGTTCGACGTCGACGGCGGGATCGGGGTGCTGCTCGCCTACGCCTCCAAGGCCAAGCGCGAGCTGCCCAACGACACGGTCCACGTCGACGGTGCCGTCGAGCCGCTCGGGCGCGGCGGCACCTTCCTCGGCCAGCACCTCTGCGTCCCGCTGCACGGGGTCGCGGTCCAGGTCAACGCGTTCAACTTCCCGGTCTGGGGACCGCTGGAGAAGCTCGCGCCGGCCTTCCTCGCCGGCGTGCCGTCACTGGTCAAGCCGGCCAGCCCGACGGCGTTCCTCACCGCGAGGCTCGTCGAGCTCGTCGTCGACTCCGGGATCCTGCCCGCCGGCACGCTGCAGTTCGTCGCCGGCTCGCTCGGCGACACCTTCGACCACCTCACCGGCCAGGACCTCGTCTCCTTCACCGGATCGGCCAGCACCGCGCAGACCCTGCGCACCCACCCGGCGATCGTGCGCCACGCCGTCCGGTTCTCGGCCGAGGCGGACTCGCTGAACCTCTCCGCCCTCGGGCCGGACGCCACCCCGGGCACGGAGGAGTTCGACCTGTTCGTCAAGGGCGTGGTCACGGAGATGACGGTCAAGGCCGGGCAGAAGTGCACCGCCATCCGCCGCGCCTTCGTCCCCGCCGCGCAGGTCGACGCCGTCGTCGAGGCCGTCACGGCCGGGCTCGCGAGGACCGTGATCGGCAACCCCGCCAACCCGGACGTCCGCATGGGCGCCCTGGCGTCGCTGGACCAGCGCGAGGAGGTCCGCCGCAGCGTGAAGGCGCTCGCCGACGCGGGCCGGATCGTGTTCGGCGACCCGGAGTCGGTCGAGGTGGTCGACGCCGACGCCGACCGCGGCGCGTTCGTCTCCCCGATCCTGTTGGTCGGCGACCCGGAACGGGCCGAGCCGCACGAGGTCGAGGCCTTCGGCCCGGTCTCGACGATCCTCCCCTACGAGTCGACGGCGCAGCTGATCGACCACGCCGCCCGCGGCCGGGGCAGCCTCGTCGGCTCGGTCGTGACCGCCGATCCCGCCTTCGCCCGCGAGGTCGTCCTCGGCACCGCCGCGTTCCACGGCCGGCTCCTGGTCCTGAACGGCAAGGACGCGAAGGAGTCCACCGGCCACGGCTCCCCGCTGCCCCAGCTCGTCCACGGCGGGCCCGGCCGCGCCGGCGGCGGGGAGGAGATGGGCGGCATCCGCGGGGTCCTGCACCACATGCAGCGCACCGCGATCCAGGCCGACCCGGACACCCTCGCCGCGATCACCGGCCGCTGGGTCGCCGGCGCGGAGCGCCGGAGGACGGACGTGCACCCCTTCCGCAAGCACCTCGAGGAGCTCGAGCCCGGCGACACCCTCGTCGCCGGTCCGCGCCGGGTCACCCAGGAGGATGTCGAGCACTTCGCCGAGTTCACCGGGGACACCTTCTACGCGCACATGGACGCCGAGGCCGCCGCGGCGAACCCGCTGTTCGGCGAGCGCGTCGCGCACGGCTACCTGATCGTCTCCCTGGCCGCGGGGTTGTTCGTCGACCCCGACCCCGGCCCGGTGCTGGCCAACTTCGGCGTCGACGACCTGCGCTTCCTCACCCCCGTCAAGTTCGGCGACGAGCTCACCGTGACCCTGACCTGCAAGCAGCTCACCCCGCGCGAGTCCGCCGGCTACGGCGAGGTCCGCTGGGACGCCGACGTCACCCGCCAGGACGGCCAGTCCGTCGCCCGCTACGACGTCCTCACCCTCGTCGCCAAGAAGGACGCCGCCCAGAAAGCCGCGCAGAAGGAGACCGGTCAGTGAGCACCCCGACCACCGCCCGCCGGCTGGGCGAGGAGCCGGACCCGCAGACCCTCGACCCGGCCGAGCGGATGTCGACGGACGAGCTGCGGGCGCTGCAGCTGGAGCGGCTGCGGTGGACCCTGCGGCACGCCTACGAGAACGTGCCGCACTACCGCCGGTCCTTCGACGCCGCCGGCGTCCACCCCGAGGACTGCAGGGACCTCGCCGACCTGGCCAAGTTCCCGACCACCAGCAAGACCGACCTGCGCGACAACTACCCCTTCGGCCTGTTCGCGGTGCCGCAGTCAGAGGTCCGGCGGCTCCACGCGTCGTCGGGCACCACCGGCCGCCCCACGGTCGTCGGCTACACCGAGCGGGACATCGACACCTGGGCCGGGCTGGTCGCCCGGTCGATCCGGGCCGCCGGCGGCCGGCCGGGCCACAAGGTGCACAACGCCTACGGCTACGGTCTGTTCACCGGCGGCCTCGGCGCGCACTACGGCATCGAGAAGCTCGGCGCCACCGCCATCCCCGTCTCCGGCGGCATGACCCCACGCCAGGTCCAGCTCATCCGCGACTTCGAGCCGGACGTCATCATGCTGACCCCGAGCTACATGCTCACCCTGCTCGACGAGTTCGAGCGCCAGGGCGTCGACCCCCGCTCCACCTCGCTGCGGATCGGGATCTTCGGCGCCGAGCCCTGGACCGAGCAGATGCGCACCGAGATCGAGGACCGCATGGACATGCACGCGGTCGACATCTACGGCCTCTCCGAGGTCATGGGCCCCGGCGTGTCCCAGGAGTGCGTGGAGACCAAGGACGGGCTGCACATCTGGGAGGACCACTTCCTCCCCGAGGTCATCGACCCGCTCGACGGCACCGTGCTGGCCGACGGCGAGGAGGGCGAGCTCGTCTTCACCTCGCTGACCAAGCAGGCCCTGCCGATCGTCCGCTACCGCACCCGGGACCTGACGCGGCTGCTGCCGGGCACCGCGCGGCCCGCCATGCGGCGGATGGAGAAGATCACCGGCCGCAGCGACGACATGATCATCCTGCGCGGGGTGAACCTCTTCCCCACCCAGATCGAGGAGATCGTGCTGCGCACGCCGGGGTTCGCGCCGCACTTCCAGCTCGAGCTCACCACGCAGGGCCGGATGGACGCGCTCACCGTGCGGGTCGAGGCCCGGCCGGACGCGTCCGCTCAGCGTCGGGCGGAGGCCGCGGCCGAGCTGGTCAAGGCGGTCAAGGACACCATCGGCGTGTCGGTGCGGTGCGACGTCGTCGACCCGGACACCCTGGAGCGCTCGGTCGGGAAGCTGCAGCGGCTCCGTGACCTGCGCGCGAAGTAGCCGGCCCGCCGCGGTCGTCGGTGCCCGCCGTCCCTCCGGGGGCGGTGGGCGGTCACGGGGTGAGGAGGGCGTGGGTCTCGGCGGCGGTCGCCGGGCGGGCGCCGAGGCGGTCGAGGAGCGCGAGCAGCTCCTCCACCAGCTCGGTGTTCGACGGCCGGCGGTCGCCCGCGTGGTCCTCCAGCCCGACGCGGACGTGCCCACCCCGCGAGATCGCGCGCTCGGCGAGGCCGCACTCCACGACGTCGCCGCCGAGGACCGCGACCGACCAGGGCAGGCCGGTCGGCCGCAGCAGCTCCAGGTAGGCGTCGAGGGCGGCCGGGGTCGGCGGCAGCCCGAACTCCAGGTTCCCGCCGAAGTAGAGCTTGACGACGCCGCCCGCCGGGAGCCGCCCGGCGCGCTGCAGGGCGGCGACCGTGCGCAGGAACCCGGGCTCGAAGATCGAGAAGCTCGGCAGCGCGCCCAGCTCGCGGGTGCGCGCGCACATGTACTCGGTGTCGGCGATCGAGTTCTGGTAGGGCTCGGCGGCCGCGGGGGCCGGGCACCGGCCGTCGACCGTCAGCCCCACGTTCACCGAGCCCGGGTCGATCAGCGTCATGCCGCCGAGCGCGGCCAGCTCGGCGACGTGCGCCCACCGGCGCTCGACCGGGATGCCCCGGGCGCCGGCCGCCATCGTCGGGTAGAGCAGCAGGTCGGGGTACCGCTCGCGCACCGGTCCCCACGCGGCACGGTAGGGCTCGGCCGCGTGCACGCCGTCCGCGGTGAACATCGGCTCGTCGTTGTGGTTGTGCAGGATCGTGGCGCCGAGCCGCGCACAGGTCAGGGCCTCCGCGGTGATCTCGGGCGGGGTGCGGGGCACGTGCGGGTTCACGCGGCGCGGGGTGGCCCCGTTCACGGCGACCTCGACGATCACGGGTGGGCGGTCCATGGCCCGTACCCTCGCCGTCCGCGCGCACCGGGACAACCCGTGTGATCCCCTACCCACCGGTAACCCCCGCGTCCCGGCGGGGTGCACACTCGAGACCAGCAGCAGCCCTCCAGCGAAGGAGACACCCGTGCCCGAGGCAGTGATCGTCGCGGCGGCCCGCTCCCCCATCGGCCGTGCGCGCAAGGGCTCCCTGAAGGACATGCGCCCGGACGACCTGACCGTCCAGATGGTCCGCGCCGCCCTGGACCAGGTGCCCGCGCTCGACCCGACCGAGATCGACGACCTGATGCTGGGCTGCGGCCTGCCCGGCGGCGAGCAGGGCAACAACATGGGCCGCATCGTGTCCGTGCTGCTCGGCCTGGACACCGTGCCCGGCACCACGGTCACCCGGTACTGCTCCTCGTCGGTGCAGACCACCCGCATGGCGCTGCACGCGATCAAGGCCGGCGAGGGCGACGTGTTCGTCTCCGCCGGCGTCGAGACCGTGTCGCGCTTCGAGAGGGGCAGCTCGGACTCCTGGCCGAACACGCACAATCCGGCCTTCGCCGACGCCGAGGCCCGCACCGCGGCCACCGCCGAGTCCGGCACCGACACCTGGACCGACCCGCGGCTCGACGGCACCCTGCCGGACGTCTACATCGCCATGGGCCAGACCGCGGAGAACCTCGCCCGCGCCAAGGGCGTGTCGCGTGAGGACATGGACCGCTTCGGCGTCCGCTCGCAGAACCTCGCCGAGGAGTCGATCAGGAACGGCTTCTTCGCCGACGAGATCGCGCCCGTCACCCTGCCCGACGGCACCGTCGTCGACACCGACGACGGCCCCCGCGCCGGCGTCACCTACGAGGCGGTCTCCCAGCTCAAGCCGGTCTTCCGGCCCGACGGGGTCGTCACCGCCGGCAACTGCTGCCCGCTCAACGACGGCGCCGCGGCCCTGATCGTCATGTCCGACACCAAGGCTCGCGACCTCGGGATCACGCCGCTGGCCCGGATCATCTCCACCGGGGTCACCGGGCTCTCCCCCGAGATCATGGGGCTCGGCCCGGTCGAGGCGTCGAGGCAGGCGCTGGCCCGCGCCGGCATGACCATCGACGACGTCGACCTCGTCGAGATCAACGAGGCCTTCGCCGCCCAGGTCATCCCCTCGGCCCGCGAGCTGGGCATCGACCCGTTCGGCGACAAGCTCAACGTGCACGGCGGCGCCATCGCCGTCGGCCACCCGTTCGGCATGACCGGCGCCCGGATCACCGCCACCCTGCTCAACGGCCTGCGCGCCAGGGACAAGAGCATCGGCCTGGAGACCATGTGCGTCGGCGGCGGGCAGGGCATGGCCGTGATCTACGAGCGGCTCGGCTGACGCGCCGCTGAACAGTCGTTAAGCTGCCTGGCATGGGCAGCATGGACGGCAAGGTCGCCGTCGTCACCGGGGGCGCGACCGGTCTGGGCGCGGCGGTCGCCCGCCGCCTGGCCGGCCGCGGCGCCCGCGTCGCGATCACCTACTCCCGCAGCGCGGACGAGGCCGAGGCCACGGCGGAGCAGTGCCGCGCGCTCGGCGTCGACGCGGTCGCCCTGCGCGGCGACGTCGGCGACGACGCGGCCTGCCGGGCCGTCGCCGCCGAGGTCGCGCAGCGCTGGGGCCGCATCGACGTGCTGGTCAACAACGCCGGCCGCACCCGGATCGTCCCCCACTCCGACCTCGACGGGCTCACCGCCGAGGACTTCGAGGCGATCTACCGCACGAACGTGATCGGCACGTACCAGATGACCCGCGCCGTCGTCCCGCACATGCGGGAGGTCGGCTACGGGGCCGTGGTCAACGTGTCCTCCACCAGCAGCCTCGACGGCGAGGGCTCCTCGATCGCCTACGCCGCCTCGAAGGGCGCGCTGAACACCCTCACCGTCTCGCTGTCCCGGGCGCTCGCCCCCGAGATCCGGGTCAACGCCGTGGTCCCCGGCTTCATCGGCACCCGCTGGTTCTCCGGGCCCCTCGGCCAGGAGCGGTACGAGGAGCTGGTCGGACGGGTGGAGAAGACGACACCGCTGCGCCGGGCGGGCACACCCGAGGACATCGCCGTCGCCGTCGTCTTCCTCTGCGACGAGGGCGCGGAGCACATCACGGGCACCACCCTCGTCTCCGACGCGGGCGCGAGCCTGAAGCCGAAGGGCTGACCCGGCGGGCCGGGCCAGGGTCAGCGGACGCGCTGGCGCTGCCGGCCCAGTCCGTCGATCTCCAGTTCCATGATGTCGCCGCGGGTCAGGTAGGGGAACCGGCCGGAGAGCGCCACACCCTCCGGCGTCCCGGTGAGCACGACGTCGCCCGGCTCGAGCACCATCCGCGTGGAGAGCACGCGGACCAGTGTCCCGACCGGGAAGACCATGTCCTTGGTCGTCGAGTCTTGCCGCGGTTCACCGTTGACCCAGGAGCGGAGGCGCAGGTCCTGCGGGTCGATCTCGTCGGCGGGCACCAGATCCGGACCGAGGGGGCAGAACGTCGGGAAGGTCTTGCCGGTGGACCATTGGCCGCCGGACAGCTCGAACTGGTGCTCGCGTTCGGAGACGTCGTTGCCGAGGGCATAGCCCGCGACGTGTCCGAGCGCCTCCTCGTCCGTGGCGCAGTCCCACGCCCGGGACCCGATCACCACAGCGAGCTCGACCTCCCAGTCGCCCCGCGTCGAACCCCGGGGCAGGACGACGTCGTCGTCCGGACCCACGAGGGTGTTGGGGTGCTTGAGGAAGAGGATCGGGTGCTCGGGCACCGGGCTCCCGGACTCCGCGGCGTGCGCGGCGTAGTTCTGACCGATGCACAGGATCGCCTGCGGACGGGCGACCGGCGGGCCGATTCGCACGTTCTGCGGCGTGACGACGTCCAGCAACGGCAGCTCCCCGGCCCGCGCGGCAGCACGCGCACGCGCGAGACCGCCGCCGGCCAGGAACGCGCCGTCGATGTCCGAGGTCAACGGGGTGAGGTCGTAGATGGTGCCGTCGACCTCGACGACCGGGCGCTCCGCACCCGCGGGTCCCAGTCTCCGGAAGGCGGTCACGCGGCGCTCCCGGTCGGGATCCCGACGACGGCCTCGATCTCCACGAGTAGTTCGGGCACCACGAGCGCCGAGACCTGGACCAGCGTCGAGGCGGGCTTCGCCGCGCCGAAGAACTCCTTGCGGACCTCGTTGACCGCCTGGCGGTCCGCGATGTCGGTCAGGTAGACGGTCACCTTGAGCACGTCGGCGAACGTGGCACCGACGTGCGCGAAGACGGCGCCGAGCAGCTCGTGGACGTACCGGGCCTGGGCCGTCACGTCGCCCGCGCCGACGACCTCGCCCTGCTCGGACAAGGCGACCATGCCGGAGACGAACAGCAGGTCTCCGAAGCGGACGGCATCGGTGTAGTGCGAGACCGCGGGCGGCGAGCCCGGCACGGTCAGTTCCTCGCGGACGGCGGTCGGGGTGGTCATGCGGTCCTCCGGGGGTGGGGGTGGCGGTCGAGGTGGTCGGCCACGGCACGCAGGGCGGCCGGGCCGGAGAGGTCCAGGTGGTCGTCGACGAAGGGCAGGGCGGCGCGCAACCCGCGCACCTGCGGAGCGAAGCCCGTCGCGGCCGCGTGGGGGTCGCACCAGACGACCCGGCCGACACGCTCGCGCAATCGGCGCATCTGCCCGGCGAGCAGGTCGGGCTCGCCGACGTCCCAGCCGTCCGACAGCACGAGCGCGACGGTCTCCGGAGTGAGCGTCGGCTCGACGGCGTCGAGGAAGGCACGCAGGCAGTGCCCGATGCGGGTGCCGCCGGACAGCGCGTCGCCCTGCGCGTGCAGGCGCCGCAACGCGACCGCCCGCGGGTGCCGGCGGAACTGCGCGCCGACCAGGGTGAGCTCGACGTGGAAGACGCCCAGCTCGACGAGCCGGGTCCGGCGGGCCAGCGCGTGCGCGACGCTCAGGAACAGCCCGGTGACCCCGGCCATCGAGGAGCTGACGTCGCACAGCACGGCGATCCGTGTCCGTCGCGGGCGCGGCCGCGTGTGCAGCAGTTCGACCAGCTCCCCCGAGCGCAGGCCGCGGCGCAGGCTGGCCCGCAGGTCCACGAGGTCCCCCGTGGGCGCGGTGCGGCGCCGGCGCCCGGAGGCGCGGGCGAGCGCGCGGACGATCCGCCGTACCTGGTCGTCGATCTCCCGCTCGTCGAGCCCGGCGACGGCCGCGGACGGACCGCGCCGCCGGCTCGCCGCCGGGCGCGGGGAGCGGCGGGCGTCCCGGCGAGCGTCGCCGTCCGCACCGGAATCCTGCCGCTCGCCCGTGCCCGGCGCGGACGGTGCTCCCGGTGCGGGCTCGGCGTTCGGATCCGCGGTCGTGGCGAGGATGTCCGCCGCGCTCCAGAACACCGGGAAGACCAGATCGAACAGCCGCGCCGACGCCCGGTCGGACGCCAGCGTGGCGCGCAGCGCGTCCCGGACGTCGTCCCGGCGGTGCAGCGCGACCTCACCGAGCGCGCGGACGGCACGCGCCGGGGCCCCGCCCGGCACCATCGCCCCGCACGTGCGCAGCAGCTCCGCGAACAGGACGACGTCCTCGGCGGGCCGCCCGGTGCGCCGCAGCCGGGCCACGCGGGCCCGGCTCAGGTGCGCCTGCCGGGCGTTGCCGTGGGCGGTCGGTGTGCGGAGGTCCCCCGCCGCGGCGGTGCCAGTGCCCGTGCCCGTGCCCGTGCCGGTCATGCGACACCCGCTTCCCGCAGCAGCCGACGGCCGTCCGGTCCCTGCACGCGGATCAGGTCCTCGGCGTCCTTGAACAGGCAGCCGGCGGTCTCGCGCACGGTCGCGGCGTCGAGCACCCCGCCGACCAGGGTCAGGGCGCGGACCCAGTCGACGGTCTCGGACACCCCGGGGGTCTTGCGGAACCCGCCGTTCCGGATGTGGTCGACCAGCTCGCATGCCCTCCGCACCAGGTCCTCCGCCGCCCCCGGCAGCCGGGCGGCGACGATCTCCACCTCACGGTCGCGGGTCGGATAGGGCAACCAGTGGTAGAGGCACCGACGGCGCAGCGCGTCCGACAGCGCCCGGGTGCGGTTGGCGGTGAGCACCACCCGCGGTCGCCGCGCGGCGACGATCGTGCCGAGCTCGGGCACGGTGACCTGGAACTGCCCGAGCACCTCCAGCAGCAGCGCCTCGAACTCCTCGTCGGCCCGGTCGACCTCGTCCACGAGCAGCACGACCGGGCGCCCGTCGGGCGGGTCGATCGCCTCCAGCAGCGGCCGCCGCAGCAGGAACTCGGGCGCGAACACCTCCGCCCGCAGATCGGCGGCTCCGCCCCGATCGGCACCGGACGGGCCGACGCCGTCCCGGCCAACCGCTCCCCGCGCCTCGGCCATTCGGATGGCCAGCAGCTGCCGGGCGTAGTCCCACTCGTACAGCGCATGGTGCGCCGCGAGTCCGTCGTAGCACTGCAGCCGCACCAGCCGGGCGCCCGTCGCCTCCGCGAGGGCCTCCGCGACCGCGGTCTTCCCCACGCCCGGCTCACCCTCGAGCAGGACCGGGAGCTCGAGCGACCCGGCGAGATGGAGGACGACCGCCAGGGAGCGGTCGGCGACGTAGCCCGTTCCGGCCAGCGCCTCGACCAGTGTCCCCACGGGGTCCGCAGCGTCCCGGCCGCCGGCCGGATCCGCGGGACGCAGCGCGTCACTCACCGGCGACGGCCACCGGGGCCTCCGGCGCCGGAGCGGACGCCTCCCGCATCTCGGCCGCCGCCTCCATCGCGGCGTCGACGATGTGCTGGTAGCCCGTGCAGCGGCAGAGGTTGCCCGCGATGGCCCGGCGGACGTCGTCTCGTGTGGGGTCAGGGTTCTCCTCCAGGTAGTCCTTCAGCACCATGACCATGCCGGGGGTGCAGAAGCCGCACTGCACGGCGTGGCAGCGGTGGAAGGCCGCCTGCACGGGGTGCAGGTCCTCGGGGGTACCGCGGACAGCCTCGAGCGGGCGGTACATCCCCGCGAGGCTCTGCGTCGTGACGTGGTCGACCGGCGCCAGCCGCTGCGGGGCGAGGCCCTCGATCGTGGTGACCTCGGCGCCGTCGACCTGGAGGGCGAGGACGTTGCAGGACTTGACCACGTCGCCGTCGACCTCGACCGCGCAGCATCCGCAGCGGGCCTCCAGGCAGCCGTTGTGAGTGCCGGTGAGCCCGGCGACGTCGCGGACGAACTCGAGCAGCAGGGTCCGCTCGTCGATCTCGGCGGTGACCTCGCGGCCGTTGACGGTGAGGCTGACCTTCTGCATCAGGCACTTCCCGGGTCGGTGAGGGCGCGCGCGGCGGCGCGGGAGACGAGTGTGCGGATCAGCTCGTACTGGTAGCGGGACGTCTCGTCGGGGCCACCGCCGGGCAGGACCTCCTCGGCGGCCGCGTCCCCGATGCCGTCCCCGACGGAGGTCGCGCCGTTCCCGGCCTTCTCGCCGGACGGGGCGCCGGCGAGGAGGCGAGCGGCGCCGGGGGCGGTCACCGGTGCGCCGGTGGCGCCGCCGATCGTCACCCGGGCCGCCGCCGGCGAGCCCGCTCCTTGCCGGAGGGCGCACGTGACGGACACGATCGCCGCGTCGAACACGCGGTGCCGGAACTTCTCGAACACCACGACGTCCCAGGTCGGCAGCGGCGGGAGCACGACCGCCGTGAGGATCTCGTCGGGCCCGAGGGCGGTCTCCCCGGCGCCCCGGACGAACTCCTCGGCCGGCAGCGTCCGGTCGCCGCCCGCTCGGGACACCCGGAGGGTGGCGCCGACCCCGACCGCGAACGCGGGGAGGTCGTAGCGCGGGTCGGCCGTGCAGAGCGCGCCGCCGATCGTCCCCCTGTTACGGACGGGCCGGTCGGCGAGGTCGCCCGCGACGTCGGCGAGCACCTCGTGCCAGCCGGGCAGCGCGGTGCGGGCCAGCACCGCGTAGGTCGTGGCGGCTCCGACGACCAGGGAGCCGTCCTCGGCGCTGGTCAGGCCCGCCAGGTCCGCGATGCCCCCCAGGGACACCAGGTGCGAGGGACCGGCTGTCCGGTCCTTCATCGCCAGCAGCAGGCTCTGCCCGCCCGCGATCACCCGCGCGCCCGGCGCGTGCTCGCGCAGCAGCGCGACGGCCTCAGCGGTGGTGTCCGGGGCGAGCCAGGTGAACGGGCGCATCAGTCCTCGTCCTCCCAGTCGAAGTCGAAGTCCCCACCGTCGGACGCCGTCGGCCGCGGCCAGGCCGAGTGCTCCCGCGGGCCGGTGAAGTCGGGCATGTCGTCCGGGTAGCGGATCGCGTCGACGCCCTGCCGCTCCTTCTCCCGCAGGGCGGTGAGCATGCGCTGCGGGGTGATCGGCAGGACGGTGAACCGGACCCCGGTGGCGTCGAACACGGCGTTGCCGATCGCCGCGGGGACGGGCCCGGTGCCGGACTCCCCCGCGCCCTTCTGCCCGCCGGGGATCATGGTGGACGGCGCAGGGATCTCGGCCGTCTTCGTCAGCTCCGGGACGTCAGGGGCGGTCACGGCCAGGTAGTCCTTGAAGGAGGCGTTGAGCTGGCGGCCGCGCTCGTCGTAGACGTAGTCCTCGGAGATCGCCATGCCCAGCCCCATCGCGAAGCCGCCGTGGTGCTGACCCTCGACGACCAGCGGGTTGATCACCGTCCCGGTGTCGTGGACCATCGCGTAGTCCACCACGGTGATCCGGCCGGTGCCCGGGTCCACGCGCACGTGCGCCGCGTGCGCGGCACCCGAGTAGGTCACGCTGAGGTTCCCGGAGCCGTCCGCGCCCTCGCGCTCGGTGGGCGTGTCGTAGGTGGCGACGGTCTCCAGCGTCGGCTCGAACCCGGGCGGCAGCTGGTGCGTGCGGTAGGCCGCGGTCGCCGCGATGATCTCCAGGTAGATCCCACTGTCCGGCAGGCCCTTGACGAACACGCGGTCGTTCCCGGTGTCCAGGTCCTGCGGGGCGACCTCGAGGACGTGCGCGGCGATCGTGAGGATCTTGTCCCGCAGCCGCTCGGTGGCAAGCCGGCAGGCCGTGCCCAGCACCGCCGCCCCGCGCGAGGCGTAGGTACCCAACCCGAACGGGGCCGTCATGCTGTCCGGCGGCGCGAGGCTGACCTTCTCGATGCCGACGCCGATCCCGTCCGCGACGATCTGCGCCAGCATGGTCGCGTGGCTCTGCCCGTGGCTGACGTCGCTGGAGTAGATCGTGACGGTGCCGTCGGTCTCGAGGCGGAGCCGCACGGCGGAGAGGTCGGTGTCCAGGGACGGGTGCCGACAGCTGGTGTACTTCATCGACACCGCCAGGCCCTTGCCCTCGTACGGCGCGCGCGGCGCCGACCAGTCGACGGCCTCGGCGCACGCCTGCAGGCACTGCTTGATCGAGGTCGAGTCGATCACGTGTCCCATCGGCGTCCGGAAGGGGAACTCCGCCGGGTCGATCACGTTCCGCTCCCGGACGGCGAGCGGGTCGAGGCCCAGCTCGCGTGCGGCCATGTCGACGAGCTGCTCCTTGGCCCAGATCGCCTGCGGGATCCCGAAGCCGCGCAGCGGGCCGCCCGGGGCCGTCGTGGTGTGCACGATGTCGGAGTCGACGTGGATGTTCGGGATCGGGTACGGCAGCATCCCGACGTTCGTGCCGATGTGCACGACCTGGTTGCCCCACACGGACATCGCCCCGGTGTTGTGCACGACGTAGTCCCGGTAGCCGGTGATCTCGCCGTCGGCGGCCATGGCCAGCTCGGCGTAGCGGACCTGGGAGTTGCGGGTGGTGCCGGACCGGAAGATCTCGCCCCGGGTGAGCACGAGCTTCACCGGGCGGCCCAGGCGCATCGAGAACAGCGAGGCGATCACCTCGTGCCCGAAGATCTGCGCCTTCGAGCCGAACCCCGCACCGACGTCGGGCACCACGACCCGGACCTTCGTCCGTGGGATCTGCAGGACGTCGGCGAGCACGTCGCGGACCATGTAGATCGACTGGGTGGACGAGTACAGCGTGAGCACGCCGGTGAAGGAGTCGTAGTCGGCCACGCACCCGTGCGGGTCGAGGGCCGCCCCGGCCTGCTTGTTGGTGGCGAACCGCTGCCGGACGACGACGACCGCCCCGGCCTCGGCGGCTGCGAAGTCGCCGATCCGCACCTTGTAGCGGTCGAAGACGTTGCCCTCGCCGAACTCGTAGACGATCTGCTCCTGGACGAGCGGCGCGTCCGGGCCGATCGCCGCCTCCGGGTCGACGACCGCCGGGAGCTCCTCGAGGTCCACGCGCACGGCCTCGCAGCCGTCCCACGCCTGGTACTTCGTCTCGGCGACGACCGCGGCGAGCTCCTGGCCCTGGTAGAGGACCTTGTCGGTGGCGAACGGGAAGTGATCGCCGACCAGCAGGTCCTGCATGAGGTCGCCCCACGGCTTGACCTTGCCGACGAGCTCGGCGCCGGCCAGGGCGTCGAGGACGCCCGGCACCTCCAGCGCCGGCGCGGTGTCCACCGAGCGGACCCTGGCGTGGGCCACCTCGCTGCGGAGGATCCGCGCGTGCACCATCCCGGGCAACCGGATGTCGTCGACGAACCGAGCGGTGCCCGTGAGCAGGGCCAGGTCCTCCTTGCGCGGCACGGACGTGCCGACGAGGCGCGGCGCGGTCGCCGCGGGGCGCGGCGGTGCTTCCGTCACGTCGTCCCCCTCACCAGGTCAGGAAGGAGATGGCGGCCAGCAGCCGGCGCCGCTCCACCTCGTTGCCACGGATCTTGATCCGGCCCGAGATCGACTCGATGGCCGAGGTGGTCTCGTCGTAGTAGATGCGCTGCATCGTGTCGGCCAGCATCACGGTGAGGATCCGCGGACGCTCGGGCAGGCCGACCGTGACCTTCTGTACCACGCCGTCGTCGATCAGCACGGTGAAGTCCTGCTTGAGGTCGGGCATCCGCACCACGAGCGGCCAGTTTCGCCAGGAGGAGACGGCGGCGACGGTGTCCGGGTTGGCGTTCCACTTCTTCGCGTAGTACTCGTCGAGCACGTCGCGCATGTACTCGGCCGTGACCTTCTCCGGCCGGGGTAGGTACTGGGTTCCGGAGCTGTCCTTGATCATCTTTCCTCCTCAGCGGGCGCCGACGGGCCGGTGGCGCGCCGCCTTGTTCATCTGCCGGTCCACCCAGGGGATCCGGGTGACGGTCTCCAGGACCTGGCTCCTGCGGTGCGCGAAACGGTCCGGCCAGGCGCTCGCGACCCGGCCGTACAGGTCGGTCCAGCGCTGGATGTGGTCGGTCAGCGGCCGCTCCCGCCGCTCCCAGTCCACCAGCGCCGCGGGGACGTCCGGCTCCCGGTCGAGGTACTCGGCGAGGGCCAGGGCGTTCTGGAACGTGAGGTTCGCTCCCTGGCCGAGGTTCGGCGGCTGGCCGTGCGCCGCGTCGCCCACGATCGCCGCCGACCCCCGGGACCAGGCCCGCGGCGTCACCCGCATCGCCCGGTCCCACCGGCCGGCGTCGTCGATCCGCTCGAGGATGCCCCCGAGCTGCGGGAACGACGCGAGCCAGGTCTCCTTGTCGACGGGCACCCGGCGGCCGGCCTCGTCGTCGACGGGGCAGCACAGGCAGACGTAGTCGACCTCGTCGGTGCACGGGTCGTAGAGCAGCCGACGCGAGCCGCTCCAGTACTCGGTGATCTCGGTGTCGGGGTCCTCGGGCCGGCGGGGGATGAGCAGCCGGGTGTAGCCCTCGTCCAGGTAATCGACCCGCCGGGTCAGCAGCAGCGCCTCGCGCAGCCGGGAGAACACCCCGTCCGCGGCGACGACCAGGTCCGCGCGGAGGACCTTGCCGCCCTCGATCTCGAGCTCCCCGTGGGGGGTCGCGCCCACCGCCGTGGACCGCAGGACGACCTCGACCTCGAGCTCCGCGACACGGGCGATCAGCGCGTCGTAGAGGTCGGCCCGCGGCGGCAGGACCAGCCGGTCCTCGGCCCCGAAGGTGCGCCGCAGCAGGGGCCGGCCCTCGTGGTCACGGGCGACGAGGGTCTCGATGCGCTTCGCCCGGGCCGTCGCGGCCTGCTCGACCCCGAGGGCGTCGAGCGAGCGCAACCCGTTCTCCCACAGCCAGATCCCGGCGCCGAACATGCGCAGGTCGTCCGCCCGCTCGTGGACGCGGACGCTCCATCCCTTCTGGGCGAGCGCGATCGCCACCGCGAGGCCGCCGAGGCCGGCGCCCGCGATCTCCGCGTGCCTGGTCGTGGTCATGCAGGGTCCTTCCGTGGAGCGGGTGGGAGCGAGGACCGGCCGGAGCGGGTCAGAGCCGCGCAGCCGAGGTCCGGCGGCGCAGCAGCTGCTCGCGGTACAGGGCACCGCGCTTCGTCCGCGGCACCACGACCATGTCGTAGAGGACGACGATGACGACCAGCGCGACCCAGGTGAGCGCGGCGGCCCAGTCGGTGGCGGCGATCGCGACACCGATGATCGCGGTCACGACCAGCAGGAACACCGCGAGCGCGGTGCCGAAGCGGGCGACCAGCGGCCGGTCGAGGTCCTTGCGCCGCTTCATCAGCAGGTAGAACAGCGCGACGAAGAAGTACAGGGTGCTCGACCAGGTGGACAGCACGTGCGACACGAAGCTGAAGTCGTCGACGTAGGCGCCGATGAGGGCGAACGCACCGAGGATGAGGATCGCGACCCACGGCACCGACTTGCGCGAGTAGCGGCCGACGATCCGGGGCAGGGCGCCCTGCTGGCTGTAGAGCGCGAGGATCTTGCCCATGCCCATGAAGTAGACGGACAGGGTGGTGTAGGTCGCGACGAGCATGCCGATCAGGCCGAGGAAGAACAGCGGGTTGTGCCCGAACTTGTCCTCGACCACGCCGATGGACGGCACCGGCATGAGGATCAGCGCGGCCAGCGGGAGGCTGCCGAGGATGCCGATGGCGAGCGGGATCTGCCGGATCCAGAGCTGCCAGGCCGCCGAGAGCAGGCCGACGTCGCGCGAGCGCCGGAAGTCCTTCCACTCGTCGACCAGGACCTGCTGGACCTCCATGATCCCGGCCATGATCCCGAGCCAGAGGCCGACGATCGTGAAGAAGCCCAGGAACGTGATCGGTGTCGGCGAGGGCCAGTTGAGCGAGAAGGAGTCCGAGTTGGCGATCAGGGCGAGGACGCAGATCGCCAGGACGAGGTCCGCGACCAGGGTGATCACCACGAGCACGGACTGCACCTTGCCGGTGATCTGGTGGCCCATGAGGTTCAGCGCCAGCACCGGCAGCAGCACCACGTACGGCCAGATCTGCGCCGGCACGCTCGGGAACAGCAGCGCGAACAGCTGGTCCGCGATGAGCAGCTCGAGCCACATGAAGGCGCCGTAGACCGGGGCGTAGAGCACGAGGTAGCTCGTGCCGAGCGGGAAGACCCCGGCCTCGCGGGCGTAGGACTGCAGCGAGCCGGGTTCCGGCACCGCGGTGATCATCTCGCGGTACAGCCACCAGGCCGTGTGAATGATCAGCGCGCCACCGACGAAGCCCAGGATCGACCAGAGGATGCCGTACGACGAGGCGATGAACACGATCCAGGCCCAGCCGGCCGTGAACAGCATCTCGCCGGTGCCGATCGCGGAGACGTCGAACCAGGACAGGGGCTTCTCGTCGACGAGCTCGATGTCGTCGAGCCCGTCCTCGGAGAGGGCGTCGGACAGTGGGTCGGACAGTTCGTCACTGGTGGACACGGGCGTGCCTCTCTCGTGGGTGGATCACGGGTGGGGCTTGCGGTGCGGGGTCTCGGGCGGGGAGCGCGGGGAGCGGGGACGTGCAACGGGACGTGTGTCAGAAGGTCCCGGCGGAGCGCTCGCGGCGGCGCATGTCCGACACCAGGTCGGCGGCGTGCTCGTCGTCGAACCGGAACTCCTCGGGCGCGGGCAGGTCGCGCGGGTCGGCGCCGTCGCCCAGGCCGTGCACCACGTCGTAGGTCAGGTCGGTGACCGAGTAGCCGATACCGCGCTCGTGCGGCCAGGACCGGGCCAGGGCCTCCTCGTCGAACACGACGACCTGCCCGTCCTGGATCACGGTCTCGATGGCGTCGCGGCGCTGCAGCACGGTGATGTCGGCGACCGGGTCGCCGTTCACCACGATCAGGTCGGCGATCATCCCGGGGGCGACGGTCCCGATCCTCCCGTCCAGTCCCAGCATCTGCGCGCCGTTGCTGGTCCCCGCCTGGATCGCCTCGAGCGCGGTCAGGCCGGCGTAGCGCATCAGCAGGTCGAGCTCGCGGGCGTGCCAGACGCCGTACGGGCTCAGCGAGAAGCCGGAGTCGGTGCCGAGCACCATCGGGACGCCGGCGGCGTGCGCCCGGTGCAGCGCGTCGGCGGACTTCTCGAGCATCCGCTTCATGCCGTCGCGCAGCGGCACGGGCGCGCCGACGAGATGGCCCCAGTCCCCGGCGTTCGCGAGCAGCAGCAGGGTCGGGACCAGCGGGATCCGCGACTCCGCCAGGTGCGCGATCGTCTCGTCGGACATGATGTTGCCGTGCATGATCCAGTCCATGCCGGCGGTCACGGCGGCGTCGACCTCGGCCGAACCGCGGGCGTGGATCGTGATCTTCTTGCCGAGCTGGTGGGCGAGGTCGGCCAGCACGGTCATCTCGTGCGTGGTGAAGGCCTGGAAGTCGCCGTACGGGCTGTCGGCCAGCTTGATCAGGTCGACGCCGTTCTTCACCTGGTGCCGGACCTCGTCGATCATGTCGTCGAGCCGGTTGTGCACGATGCCGATGGAGCCCTCGGGCACGCCGACCGAGTCCGGGTACCAGTCGGTGAGCCCGTTGCTGGTGGAGATGTAGCGGCCGGCCGAGGTCATCCGGGGGCCCTGCACGATCCCGTCGGCGATCGCGTCGCGCAGCGCGACGCCGATGTAGTAGCTGCCGCCGGGCTGCGACATGCCGGTGACCCCCGCGCGCAGCACCTTCTGCGCATGGAACGCGGCCTTGAGCGTGCGGGACTCGGGGCTGGTGTAGAGATCGATCTCCTCCTCGGAGCGCGACTCGCCGTAGGTCATGTGACAGTGCGCGTCGATCAGACCGGGCATCACGGTCCGGCCCGTCGCGTCGATCTCGGCGAGGGTCTCGCCACGCGGCACGAGCTCGCGGGTGACGTCCGTCCCGACCGCGTGGATCAGCCCGTCACGGACCAGCACGGACGCACCCTGTACGGGTGGATTGCCCGCCCCGTCGACGACGGTGCCGTGCGCGATCAGCAGCCAGGTGGACGCCATGCGCGGGCTCCTCGCTCCTCGGTCGCGGCCCGGTCGGCCGCGGGTATGGCGAGAACCGTGGCGTGCCCGGCCCGGCCGCGGAAGCGAGCCCGTGAACGAAGGCGAAACGCTCGGTGCGGCGAGGCCGGTCGCACGGCCCGCGAACCCGTTACAGGCGGTTTGCCGAAACGTGTCCCCCGCGGCCGAAACCGGGTCCGACTCAGCGGCGCAGGTCCTTGAGCAGGGCGGACGTGGTGGCCGAGGGGTCGGCGCCGAACTCGCCGAGCGCCCGTTCACACGACCGGTAGGCCGCCAGCACGCGGTCGGAGTCCCCCAGGGCGTGGGCCAGCCGCATCTGCAGGCGCCAGGCGGCCTCCCGGGCCGGATCCGCGCGCAGGACGGCCGCGAGCAACTCGTCCGCCTGCTGCAGGGCGCCGGTCGCGAAGGCCGCCTCGGCCGCCTCGAACCGTACGTCCTTGAGGATCTCGGCGAGCTGGCCCCGGCGCTCGTCCGCCCACGCCGAGCGGATGCCCGGGAGGTACTCGCCCCGATCCGCGAATCCCAGCGCGTCGAGCAGGAGGCGAAGTCGGTCCGGCCCGCGCAGCGACTGGGCCTGCCCGAGCAGCGCGACGACGCGCTTCGACTCGGTGGTCACCCGTACCCGTTGCGCGAGCCGCAGGCCCGGGCCGCCCTCGGTCTCGAGGACGTCCGGCACCGCCTTGCGCAGGTGCAGGATCGCCTGTCGCAGGTAGGAGGCCGCCGACTCGTCGCGGCGGCCCTCGAACAGGGCGTCGAGCAGCTGGGGCCGGGTGACCTGTTCGCGCTCGGCCCGGTTCGCGAGGAAGGCGAGGAGCTCCACGCTCTTGGCCAACCGGGGCTTGACCTCACGGGCGTTCAGGGTGATCGCGGTCCGCCCGAACTCGGCGACGTGGACGGCGGCGCCGATGACGTCGCCGAGCCCGCCGAACCGCGCGGTCAGCGCGCGCCCCAGCTCGTGCCACGGCGAGTCGGCGGTGACCTCGAGGTCCAGCCGGCGAGCCAGGACGTCCGGGAACTCGGCGAGGGCACCCAGCAGCACGTGTCGGGACCCCTGCCCCTGGGCCGCCTCCAGGGCGATGTCCGCGGCGGCATCGGCGGCGTCCTCGTCCCCCGCGCGCCACGAGGCCTCGGCGAGGTAGACCGCCGCGGCGGGCAGGTGCAGCAGCCGGTCGCCCCTACGCATGCCCGTCACCGCAGGTTCCAGGTGCGAGACCGCCCGGTCGGCGTCTTCCCGAGCGAGCGCGATCCGTCCCTGCAGCGTGGCCAGATGCTCGACGACGAGGGCGTAGGTGCGACCGATCGGATGGGCTGCCAGCGGCCGCAGGGCCCGTTCCGCAGCGACGGGATCGCGGTCGAGACGCAGCGCGAGCTCCGCCTCGATCAGCCGGCTGTAGGCCTCGAAGAGCGACGAGCCGGTGCCGGCGATCCGCTCCCGGCCCTCGCGCAGCAGCCGCCAGGCCGCCTCCTCCTCGCCGATCTCGGCCATCAGCCGCGGCCCGACCAGTGCCTGCAACCACACGCTGTGCTCGGTCCCCGTGTCGACGAGGCGGTGGTAGAGCTCGAACGCCTCGGCGGTGCGTCCCGTGGCGAGCAGCCCGGACACCATCCACGACTCGGCGGCCCGCAGCGCCCACGGCGATGCCGGGCGGGTCTCCAGCTGCTCGAGCCTGCCCAGGTCGAAGTGTGCGCGCATGACCAGCGCGTCGAGCGGACCGCCGCTGAGCTCGCCGAGCCCGGGGGCGACGTCGTCCGGCGGGGCCTCGGCCTCCACCATCCGCATGGCGTACCGGGCGGCGTCGACGTCCGGCCCGGGCAGCCCCGAGTCGATCACCGCACGCATGTCGTCCGGGCGACCCGTGTGCAGGTAACACCACGCCATGAGTCCCGCCGCCCGGCCGGAGGTCTTGGCCAGCTCCTCGCGGCGCCCGGAGGCCTCGAGCCGGTCGGCGAGACGCACCCCGGCGGCGAAGTCCTCCCGGACCACGGCGAGCATGAGCTCGGCACCGGCGAGGCCCACGTGGTGCTCCCGGCGTACCGGCCGGAGCCGCTCCAGCCAGCGCTCGGCCGTCGGGAAGTCCGTGCGCTCGATGACCCGCTCGAGCACCGGCTGCACCACGGCCATCGCCTCGTCCAGCGCGTCGGCGGCGAAGAGCTCCTCGAGCGCCTCCTCGTCGTGGCCCGAGTCGAGCAGCAACCGGGCGTACGCCGTCCGCAGTCGGCGAAGCTCCTCCTCGCCGCGCCGGCCGAGCCTGCGCAGCAGGAACTCCCGGAACCGTGGATGGCACCGCATGCGTTCGCCGTCCCAGCTCACCGGCAGGCGGCGCCCGCGCAGTGCGTGCATCCGCGAGGAGGCCGCGCGCAGCCCGAGCGCCTCCGCGGCGCGCGGGGTCACCTCCTGCAGGACCGCGGTTGTGATCAGGAAGTCCTGGTCCGCGGCGTCGAGCTGGTCGAGGATCTGGGTGGCGAGGTATCCGTGCAGGGGGTCGGCCTCGCCACCGAGGCCGATCACGTGGTCTGTGGACCGCCAGGCCTCGAACAGGACTCCGGTCAGCCAGCCACCCGTCTCGATCAACGCCTCGACCGGGTCGATGTCCGTGCGCCCCGAGCGGGCGAGGGCGTCTGCCGCCTCCTGGACGGTGAGGGCCAGGTCCTCCTCCCCCACCGCGGCGACCCAGGGTCCCCAGCCGGTCGTCGTGAACGCCAGCTCGACCCGGCTGAGCAGCACCAGGCGCGCGGAGGCCGGGAGGTAGCGGGCGAACGCCGCGACCACGCCGAGTGCGGCGGCGGACTCGGCGAGCCGCTCCGCGTCGTCGAGCACGACGAGGACGTCGCTCCCCTCGGCCGCGCCCTCGACCGCTTCGGCCAGCAGGCCAGCGACCTCCGGGTGCGCCAGGTTCGCGGCCAGTGCACCGCTGGCGACCCCGCGGACCTCGGGGACCTGGCGGGCGAGAGCGGCCTCGAGGTAGACGAGCAACCGCCCGGTGGCGACGTCGGTGGTGTCGAGATCGAGCCAGGCCAGAGGGCGCTCCAGCCGCTCGGCGGCCTGCAGCACGGCGGTGGTCTTGCCGGCCCCGGCCGAGGCGTAGACGACCACCAGCCGGTTCTGCTCGATCAGCCGGGTCAGCAGCGACTCCACCCGGGGACGCCGGGTGACCGTGCTGTCGAGCGGGGGCGGCGTGATCTTGCGCCGGATGATCCAGTCGGGGTTGTCCGGACGTTCCGCCACGCTCGCTCCTCTCCGCCCCCGGTTTCGGCCGCGTTCACGCAGTCTGCTCCCGCCGTGCGACAGCAGGGTTACGTTCGGCGCCCCCGACCGGTCGAGGAGCAGACGTGCCCATCACACCTTGCGGTGCCGTGCAAGTCCATCACGAGGAGCGGGGATCCGGTCCCTCCGTCGTGTGGATCCCCGGCACCGGGTTGCACGGCAGCAGCTGGGCGCCGCAGACCGAGCACTTCGGCGAGCGCTACCGCTGCCTGGCGGTGGACCTGCGAGGCGCCGGCAGCGACGGGCCCCTCGACGGGCTCACGGTGGCGGCCCTGGCCGCGGACGTCGCGGCCTGGATGGACGCGATCGAGGTCGGACCGGCGGTCGTCGTCGGTCTGTCACTGGGCTCGGCGGTCGCCCAGGAGCTCGCCCTGGCCCGTCCCGAGCTGGTCCGCGGCCTCGGCCTCGTGGCGACCTGGTCGTCGACGGCACGCGAACACCACATCCGCCGCCACTTCGAGTCCCGCCTGTACGCGCTGGAGAAGGGGCCGCTCGACGTCTTCGCGCAGTTCGCCTTCTGGATGTCCGCCCCCGCGGTGGTCGATCGGGAGCCCGAGCTGCAGCGCCGCGTCGAGGCCCTGCTCGGGGAGCACACCTCCCGCAACCCGCCGGGCACGGCGGCGCACTTCCGTGCCGACCTCACGCACGAGACCCGGGATCGGCTCGGCACCATCTCCTGCCCGGCCCTGGTGGTGCACGGCGACCAGGATCTGATCACGTTGCCCTGGTACAACCGCGCGGTCGCCGACGCCGTCCCGGGCGCCCGGCTGGAGACCGTCGCCGATGCCGGGCACCTCGTCTGGCTCGAGCGGCCCCACGAGCTCAACGCACTGCTCGACCCGTTCCTGGCCGAGCACGCGGGTTAGAAGGGGCTCAGACGGGCCAGAAGTAGGCGGGGTCCGGCTCGTCGTCGGGGAAGAGCGGGGCGTAGTGCTCCGGCAGCTTCCGGACGAGGACGCGGCGGTGGCTGCCGTGGAGCCGGTCGTCGCCCAGCCAGTCCGGGAGCCTTCCCGCGGCGGCGAGCTCGCTCTGGGTGCGCGGCGGCGGGAGGCCCGCGGCCTCGAGGTCCGCGCGCACGGAGTCCGCCACCGTGTCGGCCTTCCCGCGCGCCACCCACTCCTCACAGATCGCCAGCGCGTACGCCGCGATGCCCTCCGGGTAGCCGCGCCACATCCGCACGGCCGGATGGTGCTGCCAGCCGTACCCCTCCCGGATCTGCGCGCGCAGGATCTGCAGCGCCTCGACGCGCTGCTTGCCCAGCCGGCGGTCGTCGAGCACCTTCGCGCTGGCCGCGAAGTCGGGGAACGGGAGGAAGGTCTGCACCATCGGCGGGGGCGTACCCGGTGGAGGCGGCTCCCGCACCTGGACGGAGGGCCGGCGCCTTCCCGCCGGCGGGCGTGCGGGAATCAGCCGGTCCCCTCCGCTGGTGCCCGGGCGCCTCGAGCTTCACGACCGAAGGGTCCGGCACACCCGGTGTGCGCGCCCCACAGGCCCGGCACACTCGGTGCGCGCGCCTCACCCCCCGTCGGGCACCGGCACACCTGATTTGCTCGCACGTCACACCCGGACGGGCACCGGCACACCCCGTCGACGGCCCGCGGGACGCCCGACGGGGTGTGCCCGCTGCTTCCACGGCTCCTGCTCGGGGTCGTGGTTCTGGGCCACGTCGAGGCGCTCTCCGTGATCACCGGAAGCACCTCGAAACGCTCTCGGTGATCACGGAGCACCGTCAGCGACCACGCGGCGCGTCCAGTGGCCACCGGACCCGACGATCGAGGCCAGCGGCGATCCGCTCGCGGAGATCGGCGGCCAGGCCGACAGTGCGACACCGCTGACACATCCACCGGGGCGCCGTACACCCTGTCGACGGCCTGTGTCACGAGGTCGAGGGGTGTGGGGCCCGGCCGGAGCGGGTGTGCCACGCCGGGCCGGGTGTGCCGCCGCGCCGTCGGGACGGTCCGCCTGCCAGATCGCGTCGACGAGCGGATGCACCGTGAGCTCCCACACCCCGCGCGGCCCGACACGACCCGTCGACGGTGTGGGGTGGGGCACGGCGGGCGTCCTACCGCTCGACGAGGGTGGTGATGCGGACCAGGGAGGGAGCGGTGGGGGTGGAGCCGAAGCCGAAGCGGACGGGCGGGTGGACCGGCCGCAGCGGGCCCTGGTCCTCCCCCTCCCACCGGACCACGGCGGCGGTGAGGCGGTGCAGGTCGAGGGCGCCGTAGTACTCGGTGCGGCCGCCTCCCGCGCTGCCGACGGTCCGCACCCCGGGCAGGAGCCGGCGGGCGACGGCGTCGATCGTCCCGATCCAGCGGGGCGCGGTCGCGAGCCGGCGGGGCACCGCGCGGAGCAGCAGGCCGAGCGGGGTGCGGCCGCCCACCCGGAACGCGCACTCCAGCGGGCCGGCGCGGACCTGCCGGCGGTCGCCGCGGATCTCGTGGTCGACGGGGCCGAGCCGCACCTCGTCGAAGGTGTACGTCGCGGAGACGAACTCGGCGACCCGGTCGTCGGGCGCGAGCAGGAGCCGGTGCCCGTCCGCCCGCTCCACCATCACGTCGGTGAAGGAGCCCAGCGGGGAGCGCGGCCAGTGCCCCACGACGACGCGCAGCCCGCGGAGGGTGCCCAGGCCGGCGATCCAGCCGTCGAACCGATCGATCACCCCCACCGCGTACCCCCGCCCGCGCACGGGATGCTGGACCGGTGTTGGAGCTGGACCACCTGATCGCCTTCCTCCCCGGTCCGCCGGAGGAGCCCGCCGGGCTGCTGCTCGACGAGGGCACCCGGCACGTCGGACAGGGCACCCGCAACCGGCGGATCGTCTTCGCCCGGCACTACGTCGAGCTGCTCTGGATCGACGACCCGGAGGCGGAGCAGGCCTCGCGGCTGGGCTTCGCGGCGCGCTGCGCCCGCACCGCGTACCCGTTCGGGATCGTGCTGCGCGGCACGGTGCCCGAGGGCCGGTTCCGCCGGTACACGGTGCCGAACGGGCCGACCCTCGCGGTGCACGAGGGCGAGCCGGACATGCCGTTCCTCGCGGTCGCCGAGCTGTCGGACGCCACGCTGGCCGGCCTGGCCCACCGGCCCGTCCCCCCGCACCCCGCGGGGGCGAGCGGGATCGTCGCCGTGCGGATGACCGGGGCCGTCGCACCGGGACCACGCCTGCCCGGGGTCTCGCTCACCCCGGACGGCCCGCCGTCGCTGCGCCTGCTGCTCGACTCCGGCCCGCCGCTCGTCCTGACCTGATCCCTAGTAGCTGCGCGGCAGCCCCAGGACCTGGGTGCCGAGGTGGGCGAGGACCAGCTCCTCGGCGACGGGGATGTTGCGGGCGATGCGGGAGTCCCGGAACAGCCGCTCCACCGGGTACTCCTTCGAGTACGCCATGCCGCCGAAGGTCTGGAAGGCCTGGTTGGCGGCTTCCCACCCGACCTGCGCGCCCGTCAGCTTCGCGATGTTGGTCTCGGCGTGGCAGGGCAGCCCCCGGTCGAAGAGCCACGCCGCCTTGTAGGTCATCAGCCGGCCGAGCTCGGTCTTCGCCTTGATCTGCGCGAGCGGGAACTGGATGCCCTGGTTGGCGCCGATCGGGCGGCCGAAGACCTGCCGCTCCTTGGCGTACCGCACGGCGACGTCGAGGGCGGCGTCGGCGGTACCCACTCCCCCGGCGGCGGCGAGGATGCGCTCGGGGTTGAGGACGTCCCACAGCACCGAGAACCCGCCGTCGACCTCACCGAGGACGTTCTCGGCCGGCACCCGCAGGTCGTCGAAGAAGACCTGGCTGGAGGTGACGACGTTGCTGCCCAGCTTGGGGATCGGGGTGTACTGGAGGGTCCCGGCGGCCACGGCCTCCTTGACGTCGACCAGGAACAGGGTGAACCCGCTGGTCCGCGGCTTCGCCTCCGCCGCGGGCACGGTGCGGGTGATCGCGATCATCCAGTCGGCGTTCTCCAGCCCGGAGATCCAGATCTTCTGTCCGTTGATCACGAAGTCGCCGCCGTCCCGGACGGCACGGGTGCGGATGCGCAGCGCGTCGCTGCCCGCGTCCGGCTCGGTGAGGGCCATGCAGAACTGGGTCCCGCCCGACGCGAGGCCGGGCAGCAGGCGCTTCTTCTGCTCCTCGCTGCCGTGCCGGGCCAGCGTGGTGGCGCCGAAGCCGGGGGTGAGGACGTAGAGGAAGATCCCGCCGGTGCCGCCCGACGCGGCCAGGGTCTCGCAGGCCACCGCCAGCTCGAGCATCCCCTGCCCGCCGCCGCCGTACTCCTCCGGCACGGTCAGCCCGATCCAGCCGCCCTCGGCGAGGTCCTTCCACACCTCCCACGGGAAGCGGTGCTCCTCCTCCAGCCGCGACCAGTAGGCGTGGTCGTAGCGGGCGCCGATCGCGCGCACCCCCTCCCGCACGGCGAGGGCGGTCTCGGGGAGCGTGAAGTCCACGGCGGTCCTTCCGGTCGGCGCTGCGGCGGCCGCCCCATCATCGGCCGCGGCTCCGGCGACGGGAAGCGCGGGTGCCCGGCGCCGGACACTTCCCCGGTGCGACGTGCCTTCGGGAGGCCCACCCGCACAGGGGTTCCCCCGCTCCCCCGTTCGGCCCCATCCGGCGGGCCCGGTTCGCCCGGAGTGGCCGACCTCGCCCGGGCGGGTTAGAACTTGTCCTTCGCTCGTCACGCCCGGAGGACACGTGCACATCTGGCCCGGCTCGCCCTACCCGCTGGGTTCCACCTTCGACGGCGGCGGGACCAACTTCGCGATCTTCTCGGAGGTCGCGGAGCGGATCGAACTCTGCCTGGTGAGCGACGACGGCGCCGAGGAGCGCGTCGTCCTCCCGGAGCGCAACGGCCTGATCTGGCACGGCTACCTGCCGCGCATCGGGCCGGGTCAGCGCTACGGGTACCGGGTGCACGGTCCGTACGATCCCGGCGCCGGCCTGCGGTGCAACCCGTCGAAGCTGCTGCTCGACCCCTACGCGAAGGCGATCGACGGCGAGTACCGCTGGAACGAGGCTCTGTTCTCCTACCGCTTCGGCAACCCGAACTCCTACAACGACATGGACTCGGGCCCGTACGCGATGACCTCCGTCGTGGTCAGCCCGTACTTCGACTGGCAGGACGACCGTCCGCTGCGGATCCCGTACAACGAGACGGTCGTCTACGAGGCGCACGTGCGCGGCATGACCATGCGCCACCCGGACATCCCGAAGGACGTCCGGGGCACCTACGCCGGGCTGGCGCACCCGGTCATGATCGACCACTTCCGCAAGCTCGGGATCACCGCCGTCGAGCTCATGCCGGTGCACCAGTTCGTGCACGACTCGACGCTGCACGACAAGGGCCTGCGCAACTACTGGGGCTACAACACCATCGGCTTCTTCGCCCCGCACAACGGCTACGCCTGCTTCGGCACCCGGGGCGAGCAGGTCGCGGAGTTCAAGTCGATGGTCCGGGCGCTGCACCGGGCGGGCATCGAGGTGATCCTCGACGTCGTCTACAACCACACCGCCGAGGGCAACCACCTGGGCCCGACGCTCTCCTTCCGCGGCATCGACAACCACGCCTACTACCGGCTCGTCGACGGCGACCCGATGTACTAC